>JANMJN010000914.1:0-4014 GCA_031371355.1 Saprospiraceae bacterium | reverse complement strand
AAAGTTTCCCGAACATGGTGCCCAAAACCATAGAATATTTTGCACTAAAAATTTCGATTTGCCTTTTGAGACAGCCTCTGTATTTAATAATCGAATTCAAAACATCTGTATTAACCACAACTTTATATCTCGCAGACAACTCATCCATCCATTGTTTTTCCAAAAACTCTTGATAGTCTGCAACAACAGATCCGCGCGCATCTTTCAAGGCTTTTGGTGCTTTAGGGATGATTTTTTCAACTTTCATAAAATTTAAAGCGTCCGAACCATGCACAACGACTTTTCCCGCCTTCCATACTGAGGGGTCTAAAGCCTTGCCTTTACCACGCTCCAATGTCTCTTCGCGGTAGGATACAGCATTGCCTTTTTTGTTAAATTTTTTCAGAACCTGTTGCGGCGTATGTTTAGCCACATATTTCCTAATTTTCAAAGAATCTCCTTTCGCTGAATCACTAACCGTATAATAAATCAACGAAGCGCGTTCATCCCAATTGTAGCGATTTTTGTTTTGCTCAAAGAACTTTTCAAGTCCAAGAGTGTCTAACGAAGCCTTGTCCCAGACGTTTTGCTTGATGGCTTCGAACAACAAAATACCTTCCTCGTATTCACGCATCAAATTTTTGAAATCTGGATATTTTTTATCGAGTTGTGTTTCTTCATAACCCAAGGCTTTTTCAACAACAAACTCGGCATATAGCTTTTTAGCGACTTCCGACACGTTATTATTATATTGAGTCGAGTAGTTGATGCGCTTATTCGCACTTTCGCCAAGCCAATTTGCCCAATCATTAACTGTAGTTGTCATGCCGTCAAAACTCAATAACTTTTCAGAAGACACATTTTCGGGTATGCGATACGCATAAGTTAAAAAAGAAGAATCCAATGTACCGATAAATTTATCGCGTACAGCGACCCCCTCAGTAAAATGCGCTTCACTTTTGATGCGCTCAACCATAGCTACCCGCGCCAATTCGTAGCGAGAATCACGTTGAATACGGGCTTTTAAACGGCTTTTGATAGCATCATAAGGTTCAATATCTTTTTTTGAAATCCGCCGAATGATGTGCCAGCCAATACTTGATTGGTACGGCTCTGTATAATCACCATCTTTGGCGAGGGCAAACGCCAAGTCTTCAAAACCCACTTCATAGCGACCAATACCGAAAAACCCAAGATAGCCCGCTTTAGATTGAGAGTTTTGGTCTTCTGTATAGCGTGTTGCCAATTCTTCAAAGGCTTTTCCGCCTTTCAATTCCTTATAAATTTCATCAATACGTTCTTTAGCATTGGGTTGCTCAAGTCCATCTTTTTTATTTCGGATAAGGATGTGCGCTATTTCCATCTCGCCCCGAGCGGGACGTTCCCTATTCACCTTAATGATGTGATAACCCATAGGCGAGCGAACTATACCACTTGTTTTGCCTACCGACGTAGTATAAATAGCTGTTTCAAAACTGTAAAAACCATCTGGCAACATAGCTGTCAAATAGCCGATTAGACCGCCGTTGTCTTTTGATGTTTCATCCTGAGACAGAGATTTGGCAACTTCTTCAAACTTATCACCTTTTGACAATCGTGCCTGAACCTCTTTGATGGTATTATATGCCTTTGTGGTATCATTTTTATCAATTTTAACCAAAATATGGCTCACACTGATGTCTTTTAACATACGGTCATACACTTCTTTGACCAATTTATCGCTCACTTCACGGTCAGTCAAATAACTGTCTGCTAATTGGCGACGATAACCTGCCAATTCCTCAATCAAACTCGGAATCGTATCGAGGTGCATTTCTTTTGCCCGCGCCACTTTCATTTTGAAGCGGGTATATAGGTCGAGGTATTCCATAACAGATTCTTTACTGAAATCTGCCTTAGCACCGTTGGTTTTGGTATAAATGTAGTTGAACTCTGAAACATTGACAGGTTTACCATCAACGGTGAAAAGTACGGGGTCAGATTGTCCAAAGGATGAAGCCGCAAAAAGAAGACATGTAGCGGCGAATGAGAGCAACACTTTTTTCATTATCGTTCAGCGATTTTTGTTTAATTTTTTAATAAAAAAGGCGATTTATACTGAGGGGGGATAAAAACAACAGACATAACGCATCGCTTTTAAAAAAAATCTTCAAAAGCGGTGCAAAACTACTCTTTTTTACTCATTTGATTAAATGAAGTTTCAAAAAAACAAAAATGCTTCGTTTAGGAATCCCAAAACGAAGCATTTTCATTCTCCATTCACTATTAGAATATTCACCTCTAAGGAATCTTTTTGACATTAACGATTAAGACACATACTGGCAAGGCGCTACAGTCGAAGAATTTGGTGGTGCGGCGTTAAATATCTTCGCCAATATAAACCATCCCGAACTTAACAATCAAGTAAGTTCGGGATGATTCATTTTAACAACACAACCACAAAACCCTTAAAACATCGTCGGTGCATTGCCCAAAACGACTTGCCAAATCAGTGTGACCGCAGTTAAGAAAGGGTATAAAAATTTCCGACAAAAGAACTTTACGTTTTTGCGTTGAAAGTTAAACCCAACTAATTCAAAAATTTGAGCATAAAATGTCATGTTATCGTCTTCCCCAAGTGAATGTCCTTTGTTGACTAAGCAGCGATTAAAAACTAAAAACTGCAACATCACTGTCCAATAGACAGGCAAAAGGTAATACCATGAGAACATAAAAGGCGCGAACCATGACAAAACGGTGATGAACAGGTGAAACCAAAACATCAAACCAAAAGAACCATTAATAACTGTCTTAAAATCCATCGTTTACTTTTTGCGCACAAAATAAGACAATATTTTATTTGATTATAGCGGTATAGTCAAATTATTGTTCCGTAGTATAGAAAACGATTTTTAACAATATAAAAACACAATTATTTAGCCATTAAAGGCAATATCCAATACTTGCGTCATACGATCAACATAGTGAAATGTCAGCCCTTCGAGATACGTTTGATTGATTTCTTCAATGTCTTTTCTATTGTCTTTACACAGAATAATCTCTTTGCAACCCGCCCGTTTTGCTGCCAATATTTTTTCCTTGATACCACCCACAGGCAATACTTTTCCACGAAGCGTGATTTCTCCTGTCATCGCTAAATGTGCTTTAACCGGTTTTTTCTTAAATGCCGAAGCCAAAGCGGTCATCATGGTCACACCCGCCGAAGGACCATCTTTCGGAATGCCACCTTCTGGAACGTGAACGTGAATGTCATTCTCTTCAAATACTGAGGGGTCTAAACTCAACTCTTCAGCATGGCTTTTTAGGAAACTCAAAGCTGTCGAAACCGATTCTTTCATCACATCGCCCAGGTTACCCGTCAAAATCATGTTACCTTTTCCTTTGGAAAGCGAGACTTCAATAAACAAAATATCTCCGCCCACCGATGTCCAAGCCAAACCAATAGCCACGCCCGGAATTTGGTCTTTTTCATAAAAATCATTAGAAAAACGCGGCGCCCCCAACATTTCCTTCAAATCTGCGACAGATACTGAGGGGTTATATTTTTCAGACATCGCTACTTTTTTAGCAATGCTACGCATCAAGGCAGCCATTTGACGGTCGAGTGAACGCACGCCCGACTCGCGGGTATAATCCTGAATGATGCGCTCAATGACTTCAGTTGACAGTTTAACATCTTTTACTTTCAAACCATGCTCTTTGCGCTGATCGGGAATAAGGTGTTGCTTGGCAATTTCAACTTTTTCCTCTATCGAATAACCGCTTAGCCGAATAATTTCCATACGGTCGAGCAAGGCAGGTTGTATGTTTTCCAAAGAATTAGAGGTTGCAATAAACATGACTTTCGACAAATCATACTCCAATTCAAGGTAATTGTCATAAAAAGTCGTGTTTTGCTCTGGATCAAGCACTTCCAAAAGCGCACTCGAAGGGTCACCTCTGAAACTTGCGCCGACTTTATCAATCTCATCGAGTATGAAAAGTGGATTGCTCGAACCCGCTTTTTTCATGCTTTGAATAATACGTCCGGGCATC
>JANMJN010000348.1:0-2665 GCA_031371355.1 Saprospiraceae bacterium | reverse complement strand
CTATTTACTTTTTACTATCCACCTTTTATACCATGAAAAAAGAGTATATAAAAACCAAATAAAATGTGCGTTTTGGTAGCTTTTGTGCTCTAAAAAATCAAAAATCAGCTTTTGTAAAACTTTTTTTTGAAATTGAAATGTCGTTATAAAACCCGAATCATGGCAAAGGCTTTTCAATTCGGCTTGCAAAGCGTCTGTTCTCAACCATTGGTCTAATGGAATAGCAAAACCTTGTTTGGGTCGCTCCATCATTTCTTGTGGTACGTATTTGTACAAAATTTTTCGCAACAAATACTTCGCTTGCTTATCTTTTATTTTGAGCGAATCGGGCAAAGCACAAGCAAATTCAATAATTTTATGGTCTAAAAAAGGTTCGCGCCCTTCTAATGCCACTTGCATGGTCGCTCTGTCCACTTTTGTCATAATATCTCCTTCAAGATATGTTTTTATGTCAATAATGCCCAAATATGAGATGAGTCGTTCTTTATTTGGAAGCGATATTTTAGGTGCAAAACGTGACTCATATAGTGGAAATAACTTTTTTAAACTATCCGATGTGGTATACGTGGACGATTGGTTAAAAAAATCAACAATATTAGCTGCCCTAATACCTTGTTTAAATTTTGAAAATTTATTGCTAACACCTGAATACCCCCTCAGTATAGGTAGCTTTGAAGCATATTTTTCAACCCAATTTGGATTAATCGGTGAAGCCGCATGATGTAACAACTGACGGGCAGGGCGAGGTAATTTCTGAAATTTCGGGAAAAAATTTTTAGCTATTTCATACTTTGTATAACCCCCAAAAATCTCATCGCCACCATCAGCCGAAAGACTCACTTTTACTTGCTGTTTGGCTAATTGAGCGACTAAAAATGTGGGAATACAAGAACTATCGCCAAAGGGTTCGTCATAAAAATCAGCAATTTTAGGGATAACTTCTTTAAAATCAGCCTCTGAACAGTATAATTCTGTGTGGTCTGTACCGATATGATGTGCTATTTTCTTTGCAAAATGTGCTTCATTAAAACGAGCGTCTTCAAACCCAATAGTAAATGTCTTAAGCTGTTGATTGGTTTTTTTTTGTAAAAGAGCAACGACAAGGGACGAATCAATGCCACCGCTTAAAAACATGCCCACTGGCACATCGGCGATCATACGCAGACCAAAACTTTCACTCAAAAGCGGTTCTAACTCTTCTAAAATCAAGTTTTCATGCCTTGAATCAAGTGTTTTTTGTTCAAAAATGCGCTCAATATCCCAATAGGATTCTGCATTTATGTCTTGAGTCGTCGTATCTATTTCTACGAAATGCCCTGAATTTACCTTGTGTGCATACTCAAAAATACTGAGGGGGGCTGTAATATAGCCTTGTTGTAAAAATAAAGAGACCGCTTTTTGACTGATTGTTTTATCAAAATATGGATGCTCATGGAAAGCTTTTAATTCCGATGCAAATAGAAATAACCCTTCTTTCCAATACCAATAAAGCGGCTTCACTCCTACCCTATCTCTACACAATAGCAACTTTTTGGTATCCTTGTCCCACAGCGCAAATGCAAACATTCCTCTGTATTTTTGCACTGCATTTTTACCCCATTCTTTAAAGGATTTGAGAATGACTTCTGTATCCGAATCTGACTGGAAAGTATAGCCTAATGATTGTAATTCAAGGCGAATTTCTTGATAATTATAGATTTCTCCATTAAAAACAAGGACAAAATTCTCCCATTCAAACGGTTGATTACCTGCCGATGAAAGGTCTATAATGGACAACCGGCGGTGACCAAGATAAAGATTTTCGCTTATATATTGTCCTGCATTATCGGGTCCTCCATAAGAAAGAGTATCCCGCATCCGAACAAGCGTCGCCTGGCGGTCATAAATATGTTGCTCATTGAAATCTATAAAACCATTAATACGGCACATACCCCTCCTTATTTTTCTATTATTTCGTTCAATTGCGCTTGAAACCGCACTTTTTCAGCCGTATTGATAGCTGTTTTACGGTTCAGAAGTCCCATTAATCTGAAAATATCAAAAAACACATATTTCAAATAAGCCATTCCAACCGTTGAATAATACACACTAAAAGAAATTTTTTGGCTGTGTTTTTTTAAAACCCTTTTAGTAAACCTAAAACTGTTGAGATACTTACTCCTGTATGTTGCCGTGAAAACCCTATAGAACAATAGATAGTCTTCTAAAATAAAGAATTTCGAGCTTTCAAACGTTCTTACCCAAAGCTCAAAATCCTCAATACGGTTAATTGCTATATCATATTTATGTTTTTTGAACCAATCTAAATGTCCCATGACCGTCGGATGGATAAAATATCCGCCACTTTTCACGACTTGCTGGATACTTTGGGGTGCATTTTTTATGACTTTAGCTATAACCTCCGATTTTTCATCGATAATGATGGCAAGAGAACCTACAACATTAACGTCTTTATGCTTTTCTAAGTAATTGACTTGTTGTTCTAATCTAAAGGGCACCATGATATCATCTGCATCCATACGTGCAAAATAATCACCCGTACTGGCTTCGATACACTCGTTTAGCCTTGTCGCGATGCCTTTATTTTGGCTGTCGCTAAAGATTTTGATACGGTTATCTTTAATTCTTTTGATTTTATCGAGCGTGTTATCTGTCGAACCATCAT
>JANMJN010000346.1:0-13145 GCA_031371355.1 Saprospiraceae bacterium | reverse complement strand
GAATCGAAGCCGTATCATGCGTATGCAAGTGAATCGGAATCGAAATGTGTTTTTTCAATTCAGTCACCAATTCTCCCCCCGCAAAAGGCTTCAACAAACCCGCCATGTCCTTAATGCCCAAAATATGCGCCCCTTCGCCTTCCAGTTGCTTCGCCATTTCGACATAATATTTCAAATCGAACTTCGGACGGTTTGGATTAGTAAAATCACTCGTGTAGCAAATACACGCTTCGGCAATGCTACCCGTGCGTTCACGAACCCTTTTGATGGATGTCGTCATCGAATCAATATTATTGAACGAGTCAAAAATTCTGAATACATCAATGCCTTTGGCGGCAGCATCTTCAATAAATTTCTCAATCAGATTGTCAGGATATGCCTTGTAACCCACGCCGTTTGAACCGCGCAACAACATTTGGAACAACACATTCGGCATCAGACCCCTCAGTAATTCGAGCCTTTTCCAAGGACATTCCTTCAAAAATCGCAAAGCCACGTCGAAAGTCGCCCCGCCCCACATCTCAATCGAAAAGAGTTTATCCCCAAAATGTTGTGCATAACTCTCTGCCAGTTGTTCCATATCATACGTCCTAACCCTTGTTGCTAACAGTGATTGGTGGGCATCACGGAAAGTCGTATCGGTGTAGTGAATTTGTTTTTCAGCTGTTAGCCATTTGGCAAAACCTTCTGCACCCAGCTCTTGTAAGCGGTCACGCGTCCCTTTTGGCATCGGTTTCGTCACATCAAAGGACGGGACATGCGGTGTTCTAAACAACTCATTCCGCTTTTTATCTACAAAAGGCACATCAGGATTGCCATTGACGATGACTTCCGCAAGGTAACGGAGCATTTTGGTACCACGGTCTTGACGACGCGGCATTTTAAGCAACTCGGGGTGTTCAGCGATAAAATTGACGGTACACTGCCCTTTGCGGAAAGTTTTGTCGCGCAACAAATTCTCCATAAAGCCAATATTCGTCTCCACACCCCGAATCCTAAATTCGGACAAAGCTCGCAACAAACGTTCAGCCGCCCCATCGAAACTACGACCCCAAGCCGTTACTTTTACAAGCATAGAATCAAAAAACGGCGAGATTTGCGCCCCTGTGTAAGCCGAACCCGCATCGAGACGAATGCCAAAACCACCCGGAGAGCGATAGGCAATCAAAGTACCATAGTCAGGTTTAAAATTATCCGTCGGGTTTTCGGTTGTGATACGACACTGTATGGCGAAACCTGAACACTCAATATCTTCTTGTTTGCCAATCCGTAATGTCGTATGACCCAGCGAATAGCCCATAGATACCAAAATTTGAGAGCGAACGAGGTCAATACCTGTGATTTCCTCCGTAATCGTATGCTCTACTTGGATACGAGGATTGACTTCAATGAAGTAAATATTCTCATCTTTATCAACCAAAAACTCTACCGTTCCAGCACAAGAGTAGTTAACATGGCTACAAATCGCCTTGGCGTAAGCGTATAATTTATCCTTTGTGTCTTGAGAAAGCGTTAAACTCGGTGCAATTTCAACGACTTTTTGAAAACGTCTTTGGACAGAACAATCCCGCTCAAAGAGGTGAATCATGTTGCCGTAATTGTCACCCAATATTTGAACCTCAATGTGTTTTGGGTATTCGATAAATTTTTCAAGGAAAATCGTATCGTTGCCAAAAGCGGTTTTTGCTTCGCCTTTTGCTTCGCGATACGCCTTGATAAAATCCGCTTCTGTGCGCACAACACGCATACCACGCCCGCCGCCGCCCGCCACAGCTTTGACCATCAAAGGGAATCCTACACGTTGCGCTTCTTCCAAAGCAATTACCTCATTAGGTAAGTCCTTTTGAGAGTCTGGAATCATCGGCACACCGACTTCTTTGGCAACGATTTTCGCAGCGACTTTATCGCCCAATCGCTCCATCGTTTCAGGTGTTGGTCCGATGAAAACGATGCCTTCTTCGCGGCAACGCCTTGCAAAATTGACATTTTCAGATAAAAATCCATAGCCTGGATGAATGGCTTCAACACCATTCTCTTTAGCTACTCGAATGATTTCTTCAACATCGAGGTAAGGTTTTAACGGCTCATCATTCGCACCGATTTGATAGGACTCATCTGCTTTGTAGCGATGAAGAGAATAACGGTCTTCGTAAGTGAACATCGCAACAGTCGTCAAGCCTAATTCATGCCCTGCTCGAAGGATACGAATGGCTATTTCCCCACGATTGGCGACCATTATTTTTTTGTAACGGTTGTGGATTTCTTGCATTTTGTTTGATATCATAATTGGTGAAGGCGCGTTACGCCAAAAAGTTGTGCAAATTTATATAGACCCCCTCAGTATCCTGTCTCATTTCCTTGTTTTTTTGAATTTTAGCAAAAAAATTGTTGACAAAAACTGGCAAACCTTTTGCAACGAGTCTTTTAACCAACCCTCTCATACAATTTCCTCCCGATTTGAAAAACACCAACTGGCTACCGGATTAACCAATGTTCAATATTTATACACAAAAATTCATAACCATTTAACTAACACAATTTTACAATGAGAAAACTTACAACAGTGTGCTGTCTTGCAGCAGCCCTTGGCATGTCTTTTTTGGGTTGCCAAAAGAACGAATCCGATTTATTGCCCTTACAACCACAGCCCCCCTCAGTATCTAATCACGTTTTTGAATTAACGAATCAAAGTCTTGATTTTCAACATTTTACAATAGGGCAAAACCCTTCTGATACCGTCCAACCTGTTTCAACACTAAACAATCGTTCACGTTTTGCATTGACTTATTTTGACCTTTTTGAAGGGGAAAAAGAAAAAACTTATACACTCTCCTCCTTCAAATCAACACTTATGGAAGCTGGTTTAAGTGCGAAAGAGGCGCAACGGCGCGCCGAACGCATTTTCAATTCGTCAGATTGTAGCCCGACCTATTTGACAGAATCTGCCCAATTATTGTCGCCGACATTGCCGTTGCATACTGAGGGGACATTTATTTGTGAATTGTATAAGCCTTTCGATCCGTCTCAAATAGAAACATTTTCGGTAAGCAATTCACAAAACGACGTTGCGAAAATCCTATACAAAAAGACGAGCTTGACTGAAAATATCAAGGATGTCCATAAACTCGTCGGCGTCAGTGGCAGCATTGTGGCTCATGGCAATAGCCGTGTTGACGTTATTTACACTATTAAAGATGTGAATACGCCTTTCACACTCCGTCTTGAACCCCAAGAAGTGCGCCTTATGTTGCAAGCAAGTCGCGGTTATACTGAGGGGGAGGCAATTTACTTAAAATTGATTCTCGGTGGCTTAACAGA
The DNA here is from genome assembly GCA_031371355.1 of Saprospiraceae bacterium. GTDB lineage: Bacteria > Bacteroidota > Bacteroidia > Chitinophagales > Saprospiraceae > JAAFJT01. The sequence continues at coordinate 9,827 of JANMJN010000346.1, read as the reverse complement.
ACAAGAAGTTTGGCAATTATTTGAAACAGATATTTTTCCAGAATTACAAACAAGGAATAGGATTAATGCTGAAAAAAAGGACGACTTGCGGTTATCAAGGCTTTTTTTCCGCTACAATTATGTCGAAATAACGGGTAATACTGGACGATTAGGATATACGGTCTATGATCTTGAAGGTTTTACTAATGATAAAATTATTAATTAGAATATCTTCTCAACCAACCTTGAACACTGCGGTTGCCCCACAAAGGCAGCTGCTTTTTTTTATACCTATCAAATAAAAAAGGCTGCCCTTTCGAGACAGCCTTTTTTATTTGCACATAATACGCATTTTCAGTCCTGTTTCCGATTCGTCGTCGTTGACATCTCCACAGGCTTCTCAACCAATACAGGAAAATTGGCAGTACTGTAATGTGAAAAATTGGTAGCTGCACCCATTGGGAACTTGTATGTTTTACAAAAAGCAGCCAAAAATGCAGCCATATCCTCATTTTTTATATTTTTAGAATTGGGCTTAGGGTAAAAAGCCATATTTTTAATCGTCCCATCTTTATTCCAAAAAATATAAAGCCACAACTTAACACCGTCCATATTAAAACCCGTTTTTACAGATTCTGTTTCGATGTGTTTTAATACATGAACCCAAAGATAATAAGCCATTTCCATATCGTTTCGACAAACGGTTAATAGCTGTGTCTGATAACCCGCCTTTAAGCTTTCGAAAGGTTCACCATCGAATTGACCAAGTGCAAAAACGGTGGGAAGAGAATCTGCCTTTACTGCATAAGGCTTTGCTTGAGCGGCTGTCAAAAAAAATAGTACGGCAAGAAGTGTTAATGTCTTTTTCACTATAAAGTTATTTTGCGTTAATTAAAATTTCACCAAAGAACGTGATTATATAGGAATTATGTGTGATTACGAATAGACTTTTATGTTAATAAAAGGCAAATTTCTTAATTGATAACTCAATTCTATTATACAACAATTAAATTCATGCTCAATGGATATAAAATGAGCTATTTATAATATTTGTAACTTCGCAAATTTCAACATAATTTTCCGTTGCGGTTGTTCTGTCAATTCCTTAAAATGAATGGTTGCGATTCGATTATCTTTTGCCCCTTCAATGGCGACAACCTTTCCTTCCCCAAATTTCAAATGCAAAACTTTGTTGCCAATTTCAATCTCTTCTGGCTTCGCTGCCTTGAAATCCGCCGTATTGATACTTAACTGAGGAGTTGTCGTGCGGCTAAAATTACCTGTTACACGCGCTGTTTGTGGTGCATTCGATTCGCGCCGTACCATTTTAAGTCCACCCAGTGCATCGGTACTTTCCATCGGAATTTCATCCAAGAAACGGCTTGGTTCGTAGTGTTTCATCTGTCCATGCCGATAACGGCTTGTTGCATAAGCCAGCGTCAAAAACTCTTCGGCGCGGGTGATGGCAACATAAAACAAACGCCGTTCTTCATCGAGTCCATCAGGTGTATCTTTTGACATAAATGAGGGGAACAAATCCTCTTCCAAACCGCCCAACATAACCGATTTATACTCCAAACCCTTTGCCGAATGCACCGACATCAGCGTAACGACATCTGCATTGGGGTCAGAATTATCAGCATCCGTCACAAGTGCAATGTTTTGTAGATACGTTGACAGGGACTTGTCGGGCATGATGATGTCGTCTGTTACTTCGTCTGAGTCCGCAAATTCTGAAATACCATCGAGCAAAGCATTCACATTTTCAAGCCGCGCTATGCCTTCCATAGATGTATCCTGCTTCAAAGTGTCCATCATTGTTGACTGTTTGACGACATACGCAGCGATTTCATACGCATTGGATTTCAGCGACTTATGTATAAAGGCTTTCATCATAGCGACGAAATTTTGAAGCGCATTTTTCTCTCTGGCTGTTCCTTCATATTCAGGTAAAGTCTGCCACAAAGTCTGCGATTTTGAAGCTGCTAAATGCGCTATTTTTTCCAAAGTCGCATCGCCAATTCCTCGTCGAGGTGTGTTGATGATGCGGCGCAAAGCCTCGTCGTCGTTCTGATTTATGATGAGCCGTAGGTAAGCAATAACGTCTTTAACCTCTTTTCGAGCATAAAAAGACATACCCCCATAGACGCGATAAGGGATATTTAAGCGGCGCAAAGACTCCTCAAAAGGGCGGCTTTGGGCATTGGTTCTATACAAAATCGCAAAATCAATATTTCGAAAATGGTAGCGATTTTTTTGCTCCGCAATCAAATCAGCGATGCGTTTTGCTTCTTCCTGGTCACTTTGGGTTTTCAGAATTTTAATTTTCTGACCATCCGTTTTACTCGTCCAAATCGTCTTTTGAATTTGTCGTTTGTTGTGCGAAATAACATGATTTGCCGCTTCCACAATGTGTTGTGTTGACCGGTAATTCTGTTCTAACTTAAACGTTTTGAGCTCATTAAAGTCTTTTTTAAAATCTAATATATTGTCAATCGTTGCTCCTCGAAACGCATAAATGGATTGCGCATCATCACCCACAACGCAAACGTTTTGTGGACTGTTGGGATATAAAACTAATTTTTTGACAATAGAATACTGCAAATAATTGGTGTCTTGAAATTCATCAACCATCAAGTAGCGAAAGCGTTGACGATACTTGTCGGCGACGTCCGGGTTTTGATGTAATAAACGATAGAGTTGATATAACAAATCATCAAAATCCATGGCACCCGCGCGTTGACAACGAGCCACGTACTCCGTATAAATCTTATGTAAAAATGGGCGTTTGGTTTGCTTGTCTTGAGCCATTAACTCAGCATTCTGCTCATAAGCCTTTGGTGGAATGAGGTTCGATTTTGCCGAAGAAATACGGGTCAAAATGGCATTTTCGTTGTATTGGTCTTTGCCGAGGTTCAATTCCTTAATAATATTGCGTAAAAGGCTTTTAGAATCGTCGGAATCGTAAATGGTAAAGTTAGATGGGTAACCAATCTTATCAGCCTCCCCCCTCAGTATCCGCGCAAAAATAGCGTGAAAAGTGCCTGCCCAAACCTTTTGTGCCTTCGTACCAACGACTTTTTCGATGCGGTCTTTCATCTCTCTGGCAGCTTTGTTCGTAAACGTCAATGCCAATATTTCCCATGGGGCAACGCCTTTTTCAATCAAATGCGCAATTCGATAGGTCAAAACACGGGTTTTACCCGACCCAGGACCCGCGACAACAAGGACTGGACCTTCCGTTGTTGTAACCGCACCGCGTTGGACATCATTGAGTTGTTCGAGATAAGCAGACATATTTTAGATTTATGATTTCGGATTTATTTGCAAAATAAAACATTTATTTTGACAAAAAATGTTTGTTTTTTAAAAAAATATTGAGGGGGGGGGTATTGAATCCGCAAAGTTACAACAAATCCGTTTGACCAAAAATGGAATCGCAAAAGTTCCGGATATAAAGTGAAGAAACATTTAAGCGCTTCAGAATTTAACATCGAAAATGTAAAAAAAATAGTATTTCTATTTTTTTGAAAAAATGATACAAATTATTTTGTTATAACCCATTGAAAATCATAAGTTTGTACTTCGGTATTAATAACACATTGAGTTTTTAACCAGAACAAACCTACATTTCCAATTATGAAAAATTTTTTATTTATCATCCTCGTTGTCGTCGCAGCTGTTTTGTTGTGGGCAATTCGTGCACAAGCCTATTCAAGTGGGCTCGTTTTTTCATTGGGTCTTGTTGCCACCGCATTGTCGGGCTACTTGATTGCAGATTATTTCCTTAAGATTGACAAAAAATCCTTGGAAAACAATCTTCATGTATCACAAAAAGAAAATCAAGCACTTAAAGAACGTGTGGATTTACTGCAAACACAGATAAATACGATAAAGCCAAGTGCCGAAATAGAGCAATTTGAGCAGCGAATTGCCCTTTTGGAAGAACAAAAGAACAAACTTGATGGCATGTCTCGCGCTCAAACTGCCGAAATCTCCAGCCTGATTCAAAAACTGGAGACATTGCAAAACAGCCATGCTAAACTCCAAGAAGAATCTGCTGTTACGATTGAAACATCTCACTCACAAGTCCTCGCGCTGCAAGAAGAACTCAATGCCAAAACATTGAAAAATCAAGCATTGATTGATGAAAACACCGCTTTACAAAATCAAAATGCCGCTTTAATTGAAGAATTGAACGCAAAAAATGCTTCTGGTACTGAGGGGGGGGAAATTGGTATAGCTGCGGAAGATGCTGTTGTGATGAGCAGAGGTTTAGACATGACAGAATTGGAACTTGATGATGACGACGATGCACCAAATGATTTTGGTACTTCTGACAACCTTCAAGCCATTGATGGCATTGCGGAAAAGGCTTCTGCCGTACTGAAAGATGCCGGTATTTCGACTTGGGAAACTTTATCTATGACATCGCCTGAACGTTTGCGTGTTGTGCTCGACAATGCCGGGCTCAATAACATATACCCAACAAGCTGGCCCGAACAAGCCCGCCTTTTAGTTCATCGCGAATTTTCAAAATTGAAAAAATACAAGGCACATATTGCAGGGGAAATATGAATTACCTTCAGTATTTTTATGCCAAATTTTATTGAATCATTCTAAAAATAAAACCTAATATGTCAGAAGCAACTGAATTTCGACCTTGGTTGAAAAATTACCCTGCGGGTATGCCTGCGAACATTAATGCAGATGCATATCCAAATTTACTCGCCATCCTTGAAGAGACTTTTAACAAATATCGATATAAAAGAGCCTTCACCTGTATGGGTAAAGAAATGACGTTTGATGAAGTGGACAAAGCCAGTCGCAATTTTGCTGCCTATTTGCACTCTCGCGGCTTAGAACCTGGGGATAAATTGGCGATTATGATGCCCAATGTCTTACAATATCCGATTGTTTTGTTTGGTGCTTTGCGGGCGGGCTTGACGATTGTAAATACCAATCCGCTTTATACACCCCGCGAAATGAAGCATCAATTCACGGATTCAGGTGCAAAAGCCATTGTTGTGATGGAGAATTTTGCTGCTAATCTGCAAGAGATCATTGGGGAGACACAGATTAAAACGGTTATTGTCACCAGTATTGGAGAACTTTTGGGCGGTTTAAAAGGTGCTATTACCAATTTTGTCGTCAGGAATATCAAAAAAATGGTACCTAAATTTAATATCCCAAATACTGTTACTGTCAAACATGCTATCAAAGAAGGGGCAAAATTTGAGCCTAAACCTTTTAATTCCAAGCCAGAAGACGTGGTGGCGTTGCAATACACAGGCGGCACGACGGGCGTATCGAAAGGTGCCATGTTGACCAATCGCAATTTGGTTGCCAATATGCTCCAAATGCGGTCTTCATCAAGTCTTAGGTTGAAAGATGATGGTACAGAAGTGGCTTTTTGCCCTTTGCCTTTATACCATATATTTTCTTTTACAGTCAATTGTATGGGTCTTTTTAGTTTGGGTGCCATGAATGTGCTGATACCGAATCCGCGTGATTTACCTTCTGTTATCAAAGAATTGAAAAAATATAAACCTTCTGCTTTTATCGGCATCAATACCTTGTTTAATGCGCTTTTGAATCATCCGGATTTCGTCGCACTGGATCATTCTAACATGAGATTAACCTGCGGCGGTGGTATGGCTGTTCAAAAAGTCGTTGCTGAAAAGTGGCAGGCTGTTACGGGCTGTCCGCTTGCTGAGGGTTGGGGTATGACAGAGACTTCGCCTTGTGCATCAACAAATCCGCCCGATGGTTCTGGAAAATTAGGGACAATTGGGATGCCTTTGCCGTCAACGGATATGCGTATTGTTGATGACGCGGGTAATGTGATGCCGATTGGTGAGGTTGGTGAAATCCAAATCAAAGGACCGCAAGTGATGAAAGGCTACTATAACCGCCCCGAAGCGACTGCAGAAGTGATAAAAGACGGTTGGATGAGTACAGGTGACATTGCTATTATGGATGCTGACGGATATTTCAAAATCGTTGACCGTAAGAAAGACATGATTTTAGTCTCTGGTTTTAATGTCTATCCTAATGAAATTGAAGACGTAATTATGATGCACCCTAAGGTTTTGGAAGTAGCAGCGATAGGTGTTAAAGACGAAAAATGCGGCGAAGTACCCAAGGTTTTTGTCGTTAAAAAAGATAATTCGTTGACAGAAGAAGAGGTTATTGAACATTGTCGAAAAAACCTAACAGCTTACAAAGTGCCACGTCATATTGAATTTAGAAAAGAATTGCCTAAGACAAATGTGGGTAAGATATTAAGGCGGGAGTTGCGAGATTTGTAGCAAAAAGGATAAAAATACTGAGGGGGGTAATGTGTATGCGTTTTACCCCCCTCAGTATTTTTATCTGTTTTTACTTCACAACGGTTATATCCCCTCGATAAAGTAGTTTTTGTCCGTCTTCAAATTCAGCCTCAATGAGATAGACATAAACGCCTGTGTCAACAGTACGATTTCTGAAAGTACCGTCCCAACCATTCGCAGAAGGGTCAGCCCCTGCGGGAATGTTTTCTTTGACAAAAAGGAGTTCACCCCAACGGTCAAAAATGCGGATAAAATTGATTTTTCTAACGCCTGGTCCTGTGGAAACGCCAAAAAAATCATTTCTATCATCGCCATTGGGCGAGAAGATATTGGGTATAAAGACGTTTCGATTGCGGTCAAGTTCTACGAGAATAAACTGTGAGGTCGTGCAGCCATTTACATCATATATCGTCAATTTATAGGTTCTATCATCCAACGGACGGACATAAGGACGCAGTGAATCGCCATTGGCAAAATACAAATAATCCTTGGGTGTCCATGAAACCGAATCAATCGGTAAGGCACTTATGATTTGAGACCGTGAGAAAAAGCGCGGGTCGCTCAACATTCGAACACTATCGCCCAAACCGACAAGAATTTTAGCAGTCTCGTTAGGGAGCGTCAATGAATCGAATTGAATCAACAACGAAGGCGGTTCTGTGATGGTGACGCTGGTATCGAGCGTACAGCCTGTTATTTGCTCAATGATGCTGATTTGATGTGGTCCAGCAAAGACAGGTATGAAATAACCAATTGGATATTGCGGTCCGTTATCAACAGAAATCGAAAAAGCATGTTTATAAGTGCTGCCAAACGCCGTATCCACCCGCAAAGTCGTCAATTCACCATTGCATCGTGGTTGTACGGGTGGTGTCATGTAGAAATAAATAGGGTCGGGTTCGGTCAAATTATATTGAATCGAATCGCCGCATCCTTTTATATCATACGCAGCAATAGAATAAACGCCCGCTTTGAGACTACCCGCAGAGTCTTTTTGTGTAACGGATGGAGACCAAACAAAATTGGTTGGACCACCATTGCCACCTGTTCTTTTGACCTTTATTTGTCCATCCGCTAAACCGTTGCAGGTTACATTGTTTGTCAATGCCGAAACTGTATCCAATTTGACAGCTGCAGGCTCGGTTATATTTACAGAATAGTTATAAGGACATAATTTAGAATCTGTAATCAAAACGGTATATGTACCTGATACAACATTGACGATGCTATTCCGATTTGAGCCATTGCTCCAAAAGTAGCTGTAGGGTGGTGTACCGCCTTGAACACGAATTTCCGCACTACCATCACGGTCGCCATGACAGCTGGGTTGATTAATAATAGGTGTAAAAAAGCTAAAGGGTATAGGTTGTGGTACATCAACAGAGTCAATAATGGCACAATTGCCGTCCGTAACCGTCACTTTTTGCCAACCGCCACACAAACTTACTGCATTACTTGTATTACTGTTATTGCTTGTTTCTCCTGATGCCCAAATGAAGGTGAATTTACCTGTATTAGCCGTACCACCGCTGGCGATAGCCGTAGCTTTACCATCGCCTGGATTACATTTAGCATAACAAGTCACCGCTTCAAGGCTGCCAAAAGCGACATCAATTTTAGGTGGGTCACTCAAGGTGACACTTGTCACCAATGGCGTGCAACTTTTTGCATCGGTGATGGTAAACGAATACGTGCCTGCTGGCAACGATGCAAAAACGGCATTTGAAGTTGTTGGACCGCCCGACCAATTATAGACATAAGGTGCGGTACCGCCTTTCATAACCAGTATAATCGAACCCGTTGCGTTTTTAGGGCAATCAGGATTTGTCGTTTTAGAACGTGCAGTATCTATTGCCAAAGCTGCTGGTGTCCCGATAGTACCTGATAAGGTCGCTGTACAACCTTGGTTTGTCGTAACTGTTACTGAATAAGTACCTGGTAGCACGTTGTTGATACTGTCTCGAAAACCTGTATTGCTCCAACGAAATGAGTCAATCGTTGCACCGATAGGCGCACGAGCAAAAACCTTTGCTGCACCATCACTTTTATCGGAACACGTTGCATTTCTGACCGAAATACTATCAATGATAGGTGGCTGCGGTTTGGTAATGTTATAGGTTTTAACAACTGCACAATTGGTTGAGTCTGTTACGGTGACCATATAACTGCCTGAACTTAAAGCTTTTATAGTTGCGGTTGTATCAGCTGCGCTTCTGCTCCATTGTATTGTATAACGATTGCCTGGCAACGGTCTGCCGCCTGTGATTGTAAGGACAATTTGTCCATCACCACCCACTCTACAGCTTTCGTTTTGAAGGGCTGATGTGATTTTTATGGAGTCAGGTTGCGTGACAACAAAGGCGGTGTCCAAACTACAACCGTCACGGTCGCGGATACTGAGGGGGTAGTTTCCAGCTGCTAAACTGCGGAGTAAAGTCGTTGCAGCTGTATTGGTTGGTGTACCAGGATTTCCCCACCATGTAAAGGAATAAGGTTGTGCTTCCGCTCCAGTTGCACTTGCAATGACTTGAATAAAGCCGTTCATTTGTCCTGCACACGTAATATTACCGATTGTTGCTACGGAGTTTAGGACACGCAGGGCACCTACCGTAAACGAATCTGTTTTTAGACATTGATTCAAATCTGAAATCGTTACGCGATAAGTCCCTGGAGCAAGGTTTGCTATTGTTGAACTTGTTCCCACATTTGTGGCGTTATTGCTCCAACGAAAGGTGTAATTGCCATTATTGGGTGTACCACCCGTAACACCTGAAATAACGATTGATCCATTATTCACGCCTTTACAAGTCGCACCCGTCACGTTTTTAGTGCCAATAGTTATAGGGTTAGCCCCAATCGAAGCCCTAACAGAATCTTTACAGCCGTTGGCATCTGTAATCACACAAGTATAAGCCCCACTTGCTAAGTTCGTAATCGTTGTCCCTGTTGCACCTGTTGACCATCTGAATGTATAAGGACTGATACCGCCGCCATACTGAGTTAAGGTCAAACTACCATCCATATCGTTGGCACATGTAGGATTGCGTGCTGTTGGAGGGTTGATAAAAAGAAGATTGGGTTGAAAAACGGTTATTGTATCCACCTTTCTATCCGTACCTGCAACGGTTGTGACCGTAACATAATATCTTCCAGCCGCTAAATTACCGACTACGGCACTATCATTTGAAGCAATAGTACCTGAACCATTTTGTCCAGGATTCGTCGCATTTTGCCATGAAAATGACCAAGGCGAACCGCCTCCCGTTGGTACAACTCTAAAACCACCTGTATTTGTACCATTGCATCGCACGCTGTCCACACTGATGCGTACTGTATAATTAATAGCCCCAATGACAACTGAACCATTGACTTTGTTAACCCCCATACGTATATTCGAGGAGTTATAAATATCAATCGGATTCAATGTATCTGTAAAACGAATAGGCGAAATCGAACCCACCGGACCTATGGCTTTGAAGCATAATTGGAACAAACCCACATTATCACCCCTCGTGA
>JANMJN010000340.1:0-2577 GCA_031371355.1 Saprospiraceae bacterium | reverse complement strand
GGTTCTGAATTGCGTTTCATAACGGATTATAAGTTTTTGAATAAGAAAAATACCTTGAGTACGGGTGTCCGTTACTTCAATGGCAATACACACCGCCAACAAAAAGGTAAAGGCGATACGGGTGCGGATTATAATGCAAGTATTGTTGATGCAACTTTTCCTACGGATTTGACCTATAACAATCAGAATTTTGCTGCTTTTGCAGAAAATATTTTCCGCATCACTGACCGCTTTTTGATGACAGGTGGTTTGCGTTTAGAGCATATTGCAACCAATGCCGACGGTCGGTTGAGCTACAAAACCGATGGCAACGAAAACCGTATTTCGGACATCAATCGCAGCCGTACTTTCGTTTTGGCAGGTATTGGTGCAGAATATCACCCGACAAAACAATCCGAGTTTTATACCAATATTGCACAAGCCTATCGCCCTGTTTTGTATTCCGATTTAACGCCACCCGCAACGACGGATGTGATTGACCAAAATCTCAAAGATGCCAAAGGCTTCAATTTCGACTTCGGTTATCGCGGTAAAGTTGGCACATGGCTCAATTTTGATGTGGACTATTTTTACCTTAATTACGACAATCGTGTTGGTACAATCACGCAGTTTGATGCAACTAACAAAACATATCAGTTCCGCACTAATTTAGGTCAAAGCATCTCAAAAGGTTTTGAAGGTTATGTCGAAATTGACCCGATTGCGGCATTTTATCCAAAATCGCCTATCGGAAACTTAAGTTTGTTTGCGTCTATGAGCTTTATTGATGCCACTTATCGGGATTTCAAAACCACAACCGTATCAAATGGTCAAATCGTGGAAGGCAATTTGAAAGGCAAACATGTAGAGAATGCCCCGCAATATATCCACCGTTTTGGTGTGACGTATGCTAAAAAAGGTGTGTCTTTGACATGGCAGTTGAGTAGCGTCGGAGAGGCTTATGCAGATGCTTCTAACACTGTAAAGCCTAATTCTGCGGCGACATCTGGTTTGATTCCAGCTTATACCGTTCAAGACCTTTCAGCCAGTTTTAAATTTTTAAAACATTACAACCTCAAAGCAGGTGTCAACAACTTGACCGATGCGCGTTACTTTACACGTCGTTCGGGGGGCTATCCAGGTCCAGGTTTGTTACCTTCTGACGGACGGACGTGGTATGTGTCTGCGGGTTTGAAGTTTTAAGATAAAATCAAAATTTAAACTTTAAAAAGTGCATCGAGTCCAAAACTTGATGCACTTTTTGTATGTAGTTGATTACTTTTGTTCACTAAACCATCTCCATCATTTTATTCAAATCCAAAGCCTTAACATGAAAAACAATATGCTCTTACGTTCCATAAAACGATTGTCCTTTTTGTTGACAATTACTTTTACCCCCCTCAGTATAACAACCCTTTCGGCGCAAAATTTTTATAATATTGACAGCATCGCTGAATACCGCGTCTATTTCACCCAACCCAATTGGGATGCCATTCTCGATTCATTGGCAATACTGCCAGACGAACCTTTTTTTGTCGCTAAAAGATTGATTATCAATGGGGTGTCTTATGATTCGGTAGGTGCTAAATACAAAGGCAACTCGACATTTCGGGCGACGAATAAAAAAAATCCATGGCATTTTGAATTGGATAATGTGCGCGATGGACAGAATTATCAAGGCTTCAAAGACTTCAAATTGTCCAATATTTTTCAAGACCCTTCCTGCCTTCGCGAGGCTATGAGTTATGAAGCCTTGAAAAATTATATGCACACGCCGCGTGCCAACTTCGCAAGGGTGTATGTCAACGATGAATTGATTGGGCTTTACACCAATGTCGAAGCCATCACAAAAACTTTTTGTAAAAGAGAGTTTCAATCAACAGGTGAAAACCCATTTTTCAAATGCAATGCGCCTAACTTTAACGGAACGGGTATCAGGACACCCAATTTCGCTTATCTCACGACAGACTCAACCCGTTATTTCCCAGCATATGAGTTAAAATCTGATTTTGGTTGGAATCGGCTCGTTGCTTTATGCGATACTTTGAACAATCAAACGCAAGTTGTGGAAAAGATTTTGGACGTTGACCGTGCGTTGTGGATGTTGGTTTTCAATAACTTATATGTCAATTTAGATTCTTATTCGGGTGGCATTGGACATAATCATTATTTATATCAAGACGACAATGGTCGTTTCAACAACATCGTTTGGGATCTCAATCAGTCTTTTGCGTCTTTTAAATCTACAGGCATAAGCAACCCCGCAAATGTGGACACGTTGACGGCTATGAATTTAACACCGTTTATGCACGAAACCAATGCCGCACGTCCGTTGGTTCAAAAACTATTTGCCAATCCGAGATATCGTCGGCAATATGTGGCGCATTATAAAACCATGATGGAAGAACAATTTGCTTCGGGACGTTACAAAACCATTGGTACACGCATGCAAAACACGATTGATGCAGAGGTACAACGCGATGTCAACAAGTTTACAACCTACGATGCTTTTCGTCGGAATTTGTTTATTGCTCAAAATAATAATGGATCGATTCCAAGCCTCGCCAGTTTTACCGGTCTCGTGAGCATGATGGACGG
>JANMJN010000319.1:0-1825 GCA_031371355.1 Saprospiraceae bacterium | reverse complement strand
AAATGGGCAGAATTGTTGGAAAACTATGATTTAATCCGCGATTTGATAGAAAAAGTCATTCCTGATTTCGTGGATTTTAACAATCAAGTCCGTCGTCCCGAAGGCTTTTATTTGCCAAATGGTTCACGTGAACAAGACTTCAAAACCGATACAGGTAAAGCGCAATTCACGGTCAATGCACCTGCCGAATGGTCTTTAAAAAAAGGGGAATACATGATGATGACCATCCGCAGCCACGATCAATTTAATACAACGATTTATGGCTTGGATGACCGTTATCGAGGCGTTTACAATGAGCGTCGCGTGATTTTTATGAATGAAAAAGACATGATGACTGAGGGGGTCAAAGCGGGCGATGTGGTGGATTTATTTGGTGAATTCAATGGCGTACAACGCGCAGCAAAGCGGTTCATCGTTGTGCCTTTTGATATTCCACAAGGCGATGTGGCGACGTATTTTCCAGAAGCGAATACCTTGATTCCGATTGATTCTTTTGCGGATAAAAGTCATACGCCGACTTCAAAATCAGTTATTATTCGAATGATGAAATATGAATGATGAGTTATGAAAAAAGCGACTTTCCTATACAGATAGTCGCTTTTTTTCATAACTCATAACTCATAACTCATAACTAATAACTCATAACTCCATTAACTCAATCGTCCAATCTTAACAAGCATTTCGTTGCGGCTTTTGACGTGCAGTTTTTCATAGATATTATGGCAATGCGATTTCACTGTTTCGAGGGAGATAAAGAAATCTTTGGCGATTTCCTTACCTTTTTTGCCATGACACAGGGCTTCTAAAATCTCTTTTTCTCTTTCCGTGAGTAAATGTTCGTAAGTGTATGATGTGTTTTTCTTTGTGTTTTTAAAAGATTCAATGACTCTTCTTGCAATGCCCGCCGTCATGGGTGAGCCACCGTTGTAGAGTTCAATGATGGCATCTAAAATACGCGTATAGCCCGCATCTTTGAGCAAATAACCGCTTGCGCCTGCTTCCAAGGCTTTAAAAATCTTATCATCATCTTCGAGAACCGTCAGCATCATAAACAGGATTTTGGGATAGTCCGTTTTGATGGCTGCCATAGCGTCAATACCCGTCAGTGAACCGAGTAAGTTGATGTCTGTCAAAACCACATCTGGGCGTTCATAAGGCAATTTTTTAATTGCTTCTTCTGCTCTTGAAAAAGTAGCGACATAGAAAAAGCGGCTGTCCGTTTCCAGCAAGGTTTGCAAAGCCCGACTAAACTCAAGGCGGTCTTCTATGATAGCAACTCGGATGGGTTTCATATTTCATAAATACGTTTTAAAAGTATGTTTTCTAACACTTGTAATATTGTGCAAAGTGGTTGTAAATTACGGGTAATATTGTAAAAACACAAAGGAAGATACTTTTGGTACATGATTCTATCCCCCAAAAGTAGGATTTTAAACAGATACTCACCTTTTAGTTGTAGAAAAACCTATTTGTAATACTGAGGGGGTAAAAAATCCCTCTAAGTAGTGATAAATGGACTAAACAGACTCTTTATCTTTGATTGAGAAACGACAAAAAACAACCTTTAACAAACCATTGATGATGAAATATTTATCTATTGTTTTACTCCTTTTTCCGCTTGCTCTTTTTGCTCAAGACAGCACAGCTTTCCTTATTGACAGCCTCCCTACTGAGGGGGTCTATTTGGAAAATGGTTGGAAATGGCACGCAGGAGATAACCTTAATTGGGCAAAAGCAGACTTCGATGACAGCGATTGGGAAGATATTGACCTAACGCAACAATTGCCCGATATGCCACAAGTCGGTGCTGCCGAAATAGGTTGGT
>JANMJN010000309.1:0-4309 GCA_031371355.1 Saprospiraceae bacterium | reverse complement strand
CATTAAATCGTTTGCAATGTTGGAAAACAAAGTCGCGCATTTGCCAAAGAAGAAGCATGGAAACATTCCATTATAAATATGAATGATGAAATATGAATGATGGAGCAACATGAGACATCGCGGATTTGGCGCTTTGATGGCGACCAACTTTTAGTTTTGTAAACAAGTTTCATGCATAAAATCAAGGTTTCAAGTTTGCCAATCATATTTTTCAGAAGGTAACAAGACTGTTGCCGTTTTGAAAGGAAAAATCTTAACCTCGAGCCAAACTTTGTTCTTAATATAGGGTTCTGAATCAAGATATGCCTGCAAATCAGCATCATCAATAAATTGCATGACAACCGTAGAGCCAATCATTTTACCATCATCGTCGAGCATAGCGCCGCCCAGAATGAAATTTCCAGCGGACTTATATACTGACATATTCTCAAAATGTGCTTGACGAACAGCTAATCGGCGGTTCAAAGCTTCTGAATCCGTCCCATCAAAGGCATGAATAACATATTGTTTCATTGTCTTTCAAAGTTTAATTAATGACCAATAACTAATAAATAAACCAACAACTTATGACGATTACCCCCCTCAGTAAAATTCCTTAAAGACGAGATTTTTCAAGAATAAAATCAAGGTTGACATTATTCTCAATCATTTCAACTGCTCTTTGTACTTTCCAAGGCGTGTGTAAATTGATTTTGACTTCAATTCGCGAAATTTTTAAAACCGCAGGATAGGTCTCTAACATGGTTCTAACGAGAGGGATTTTAAATTTTTCGATAAACTCAAGAGTGTCCGAATTGTATTCACCATAGCCTGTTGAGATGATGCCCGAAAAAGGAGCGTGGGTCCAGCCATTCGTTTCCATAATCTTTCTTGTATCCTCAATCGCTAAATCCAGCCGCGTTGCCCCAACTACCAGCAACGTATTGCGTTCCTTTCCCACCAGCTCTTCATTTGAAATCAATGAACCCGCTAAAATACCCTCAACGGTATTGAACAATCTGTCTTTATTATGTTCAACACGACCTTTGACACTCTCTGCAATAGTTTGCAAATTCAGATAACCCATAGTTTTGTCAAACGGTAAAATACCTATCAAAGGAATATTATGTGTATCGAGCCATTTCGAGACATAATGTTCTACTTTTGATCTTTTTTCTTCAATAACTTTATTCAAAATGACACCAATAATAGGGATATCAAGGCGATAAAATTTTTCAAGACACATACTCACCATATCAATTGTATTGCCAATACCCCCTTCTGCAACCATAATTAAGCCCGAACCGTTCAGTTTAGCGACATCCGCATTCGACATTTCGACCACAGAACCAACACCTGGATGCCCCGTCCCTTCAAAAATAACAAGGTCATGTAGGTTGCTTAACTCGTTTGCAGCATAGAGAATATCTTTTTCGAAATGATAATTTTCTGGGTTTTCAAGGTATTCTGAAGTCGCTCCTTGACCTAAAATGACTGGACTATGCAAGGCTGGATCAACTTCAAAGCCCAATAAATCGGCAAAAAGAAGTACATCTTTGTCAACATTTAAGCCATTGTGAAGGACATATCGTTGTCCAACAGGCTTACAATAACCGACTTTTATACCTCTATTACGAAAAGCAGAGACAAGCCCAAGTGTTGAAGTCGTTTTGCCTACATGTTGTGATGTAGCCGCAACGTAAATACTTTTGTATTTCATAAAAACTTATTATTTAATGTATTAGAGAGATTAAAAGCTCATTAAAACCTAAATTTAGGCTTTCTTTATAAAAAACAGGTAGTACAGCAGAGAAAAAATATTAACATTTTATTAAGATTTACCGTGTCACATTTTTCGCAAAAACCTACATCACATAGATAAACAGTTAACAATCAACATTTTATTAGAAATCAAAATCATAGCTCAAAAATAAATGTTGAAACAATTAAAATAAATTCTTGTGAATACTTTGAATATTCTTTGACAAAGAAGTAACTTTGTTTGGCAAGTAAGACATTAAAGACTAATCCAATCTTTTATTTATTCTTATTTCAATCGGGATTTTGTTTTATTATGTACATATAATATGTCATAAAGAATCCCCCCTTAATTCGGTTTTGAAAGTTCATGTGATTATAATTTGTTGTTTTGGAACCGTCTCGCTCCCGAGACGGTTTTTTTTATGTCCCTACTTCTACTCTTTTTCCCATTCACATTACCTACCAACTTTAAGTCATTCTTAAATTGAACTTTATTAGGAATAGGATTGTTGTTTCATTTAGTTTTCACTTACATTTAAAAATTGCAAATAAGTCATTTTTTAAAATATTACTTCAATCAACCTTCTCTTTTCATAATATTGATTTACTTTTATGCTTAATTAGCAAATTATTATTCAACCAGATTTTTAAAATTATTAAATTCTTGTCCAATGGAGAAAGAATGGCGTAGGCTCAACGGACAACGCATAGAGTTGCCCATAAAACAAGCCGTTGAGCGCACAATCGTCGAAGAAACGGCGTTGGGTAACCGATTAAAAGTTTGTATTGGCACCGATTCTCAGGTGCGCGGCGAAGACATTCACTTCGCTACGGTCATTGTCTTCTTGCGCGAACGAAAAGGTGGGTTTATGTTTATCCACCATGACCTCAGTAAAAAAGTTATGAGTTTGCGTGAACGTATGATAACGGAGGTCAATAAGTCCGTCGAAGTGGCTTATGCACTTTGTTCATTATTAGACAAATATGACATCGCGCTAGAAGTACACGCCGATATCAATACCGACCCTTATTTCCAATCAAATGTGGCTTTGCGCGAAGCAATGGGCTATATTTTGGGTATGGGCTTTACCTTTAAAGCCAAACCAGAGGCTTTTGCTTCATCAAGCTGCGCAGACAAAGTCGTTTGATGCTTTATTTGAGAGAATAACAATTTTGATAATATATCAGCCGTTTTGAACCAGTCGAGACGGCTTTTTTTATTTATTTTTTTTTATTTCGATTCAATCTTTTGCTAAAAAAAACGTTGTTACAAAATCAACAACTATTTTTGCAATTACACCAAGTAAAATGAGTGAAATAAAATTTACCATTCTTATTTATAAAACATTAAAAACCAATATTTTATAAATTCATTATCTATCATTTATTATTCATGATTCTCTAATTCGCCAAATTCAACCAAACTTGTCTCTCTGTAAACAACATATATGAAAATATTACAACTTTGCAAGAAATTCCCCTTTCCCCCAAAAGACGGCGAGGTCATAGCTATTAATACTTTAAGCAAATCACTTACCGCATTAGGTGCAGAAGTGACTTTGCTCACGATGAATACGAGCAAGCATCCTGTCAACGTCGCATCATTACCTGCCGAATTCAAAAAAACCTATAAAGCGGTATATGATGTACCCATTTATAATCATATCACGGCTTTAGGCGCATTTAAAAACCTTTTTGAAAAGGAATCTTACCACGTTACGCGGTTTATCAGTGACGATTTTTCAAAAAAATTGGTCGAAATACTGAGGGGGGAGCAATTTGATGTTGTTCAACTCGAAACCGTTTTTTTAGCGCCTTATATAGACATCATCCGCGAAAATTCAAATGCCATCATTGCGCTGCGTTCACACAATGTTGAGCATGAAATATGGAAACGAGTGGCTGAGGTGACTAATTTTTTACCCAAACGTTGGTATCTCAACTTTTTGAATAAAAAACTACGCCGATTCGAGCTTGAAAACACGAAAAAATGTGATATTCTGTTGCCCATAACAGAACGTGACCAACGCATTTTCCGATTGTTGGGTTTTCAGGGTACTTCTGTCGTCACACCAGTTGGTTTGCACAGCCGCGATTATGCGCCAAATGTTCGGAGTTTTGAACGTCCCGTTACACTTGGTTTCATTGGCGCACTCGATTGGATGCCCAATCAAGAAGGATTACGATGGTTTTTGGATAAAGTATGGCCTCAAATTTCAGCCAATCAAAATCCTAAAAAACCGCATTTTCAACTCCATATTGCTGGTCGAAATGCACCAAGTTGGTTAAAAAACCTCAAAACAGACAATGTTGTTTTTCACGGAGAAGTACCTGATGCTCAACGATTTATGAATCAACATTCGGTTGCAATAGTACCTTTATTTAGTGGCTCAGGTATCCGCGTTAAAATATTGGAAGCGATGATGTTGGGGCGCGTTGTACTAACCACATCCATGGGTCTCGAAGGTATTCCAGCACAAGACGGTGTTGAAGTCTTAATTGCTAATTCAGATTATGATTTTATCGAAAAAATAGAATTTTGCCGCAAACGCGCTGATTTACTGAGGGG
>JANMJN010000300.1:0-2633 GCA_031371355.1 Saprospiraceae bacterium | reverse complement strand
CTGACATCAACAGGCGGGTCGGCGTATGTGAAATTCATCGTTACTGTCACCTTACCAGGTTGTGGTAGTATCATTTCGCAAGATTCGGTTATCATTACAGATGCATGTACGGCGAATCCGAAAGTTTGTGTTAAGATACCTTTAGATGTAATTCCAGATTACAACATCTTAGTCAATGGAACGGCTTATACAGGTGGGTTAGATGCTTGTAACAACGATACAACGTTTGCTTACACTTACTTTACAATCCCTGGACGGGGTGCAACAGGACCTTATAGTCTCGATTATTGGACGGTTAACGGTATAACTCATTCCGCAACCACCCTCAATTCGATAGATGAGATTGTCACCTTGATGAATATTTGGGATCCAACAGGTCACTGGATGCATAGTTCTTCAACTTTGACCATTTACGGCGGTGATAGGCATAAAACCTATGGCGGTATCAAATTGTCACGTGCAATTAACAGTTCATTTGGTATAATGGAATTAAATTCTAAAATCATCCCAATGGGGACACTTCTGGACATACCACGCGGACATTCCAAAGTAGTATTCATCAATAAAAATACCGGTTGTGCCGATACATTGACCATCAATGAGGCTTGTGTGACCCCTCAGTATATTGAGTCAACAATCTATGTTGGAGACAAAGATACTTTGTGTATTGCGACCAATGAATTGTTGGGAACACGTTATCGTTTAAGAAAACTACTTCCAAGTACAAATACGCATGTACGATTCACCGACCTCGCAGGTACAACTTGCGTTTCTCGCTTGGGTGTTACCGCAGGTGTTGAAAAAGCTATTTATGTGATTACCGATGAGTATGGCATCAGCGATACGACTTACGTAACGACCACAGCTTATGAAAAAGCTGTAAAACGCCCCAAAGCCATTGATGACAATGCTTCGACCATTAAGGCACAACCTGTTTTGATTGATATATTGTCAAACGATAGTTTAAATGCAAATAGCGGTAAAGTGATTATAGTCAACAATCCAAAACATGGTGAAGTGCTGGTGACAACAGATATGCGCATCATCTATACACCAGATCTTGATTACTGTAGCAGCGGACAAGCAGATGTTTTTACCTATGGGCTTTGCAACATCGGTGGTTGTGATACAGCTAAAGTTGAAGTGACGGTGAATTGTGATAAAATTAAGATTTACAATGCTTTCTCACCGAATAACGACGGAATAAACGATTTCTTCGTCATCGAAGGCATCGAAAAATTCCCGAATAATATTGTCAACGTCTATAACCGTTGGGGTACAGAGGTGATGAAAACAAAAGGTTATAAAAACGATTGGAATGGTAAATGGAACAACCTTGACCTACCTGATGGCACGTACTTTTACATCTTCGACGATGGTGAAGGCAATAAAAAAGTAGGTTATATACAGATACAACGATAACAAATTTATGCGTAAAGATGGCGGGTTGAAAAATGAAATTTCACCACCCAATGCTCATAAAACAAAGAGATAAAAGATTTAGTGAAATATTTTGTTGAAGCTGCCTCAGCCCTTTCTAAGGGCGCGAGCAGCTTTTTTTTTGCCCTGTCGAATATAGAAAAAGACTAAATTATGATTTTATTCAAACGCCAAGTATTTAGTAATTATCGAAAAAAAATACCTTTGCATTTGGTTTTTAGCTACTT
The DNA here is from genome assembly GCA_031371355.1 of Saprospiraceae bacterium. Lineage (GTDB taxonomy): Bacteria > Bacteroidota > Bacteroidia > Chitinophagales > Saprospiraceae > JAAFJT01. The sequence continues at coordinate 966 of JANMJN010000300.1, read as the reverse complement.
TCGGACATTATAGTTCATCTAAAATTTTATTGCGATTAAAAAGAATAAAATAACAAGTACTGCCGAGATTCATGCGGCACTTTCAAAAAAATTTCCTTATTTGAAAAGCACAGATATTGATCAATTTCTGGGTATTTGCAAGTACACCACTTTCAAAAACAAAGAAATCATTTTCAATAAAGGTACTACATCTCAAAAGGCGGCTTTCATCTTATCGGGTGTCGTGCGCGGCTATTTTATCAATAAATTAGACATTGAAAAAAACATCATACTGCGCATCGCCAATACTTTTGTGAGTCCTGTCGAATGGCTTTCTGGCAATTTTCCATCAAAATACACTTTTGAAGCCATCTTAGAATGCGAGCTTTTGTTGTTTAACATTAGTGATTTTCGAGAACTGGCTAAAACCAATTCAGCTATATTCGATTTATATTCCTGGTCATTAGTAGATACTATCAACATTATGCTATATCGAATAGAATCTATGGTTGATTTGTCTGCGGAACAACGGTATAAAGATCTGTTGGAAAGACACCCTATTTTTTTTCAAAAAGTTTTTAATAAACACATTGCTAACTTCTTAGGTATTACGCCTGTTTCTCTTTCTCGCATTATCAAAAGGATGAAAGAAGTATCAAATCGTTAGGAATGGTCTCCCTCTTTTTCCCAATACCTGGTTTTACGTGCTCAAGGCAGCCCCCCAGTATGCCTACTTGTGGTATATATCAATATAAAACCAATATCTGAAATGCTCTAACACATTCTATTAAAAACAAAAATTCTGTAAAATGGCTTCATAACCCTATTATTATCAAATGATAATAATAAGACAAAATACTATTTGGATATTTGCGACAGCATGAAAATTTTACTTGGTCATCTGGGTTTTCGGTATACCCCTCAGTATGTCGAACACAATACGTGCAATTAGTTTAGAAAATCAATTTTTAATACAATAATTTAATG
>JANMJN010000267.1:0-8446 GCA_031371355.1 Saprospiraceae bacterium | reverse complement strand
TATATTGGTTGACGAAGGTAAATTGAAATGGGACAGTAAGGTGACAGATATAATTCCTGAATTCAAAATGTATAATCCTTATGTAACAGAGGAGTTTACAGTTGTAGATTTATTGACCCATAGAAGCGGCTTAGGTCTTGGGGCAGGTGATTTGATGATGTGGCCCGACTCCAGTAATTTTACTAAAGCAGATATTATCCACAACTTGCGCTATCTCAAACCTGTTTCGAGTTTCAGAACAAAATACGATTATGACAACAATTTGTACATCGTAGCAGGAGAAGTCATCGCTCGCGCATCAGGCATGAATTGGGAGGAGGATTTCATAGAAAAACGGATTATGCAGCCATTGAACATGTCAAAAAGTGCAGCCTCTATTTACAGATTAAAAGATAAAACCAACATCATTAACGCTCATGCACCCATAGATGGAAAAGTTCAAGTAATAAAAACCGATTGGAGCGAAACAGCTAACGCAGCAGGAGGTATTTACAGCAATATTACAGATTTGTCGAAATGGCTCATTATGCAAATGAATAATGGGAAATATGGTGATGGATTGACAAAACAATTGTTCAGCGAAGCCGTACATGACGAAATGTGGTCGCCTCAAACCATCATAAAAACGCGAGGCGGTGGTCCTTACAATACTCATTTTGTCAGTTACGGCTTGGGTTGGAGCCTTTCGGACGTAAAAGGCATGAAACAATGTACACACACGGGCGGTTTGGCGGGTATTGTTACCCAAATAACATTGATTCCCGAAATGAAATTGGGCATTATTGTCTTGACAAATCAACAATCAGGTGCAGCATTTAATGCCGTTACAAATACAATAAAAGACAGTTATCTCGGTGTCACAGGACAGGATAGATTGCAACAAATGATTGACCGCGTTCAGAAAGGAGAAGCCGAGGCAAAGAAAATCATGTCTGAAATTTGGTCGAATATAGAAACACAACAAAAAATCGCGGCTGCCCGCGTTGCAATAGATTCATTTACAGGCACTTATACCGATGCGTGGTTTGGCGATATTGTAATTACCAATGACAACGGAAAAATGCGTTTCAACTCAAAACGCTCGCCACGACTGAGGGGGGATATGTTGTACTACAAAGGCAATACATTTGTGGTCAAATGGGACGATAGAAGTATGGATGCTGATGCGTTTGTGGTTTTTAGTTTGGACAGTCAAGGCAAAGCAGATGGTATTAAAATGAATGCGATTTCACCTTTGACGGATTTCAGTTTTGACTTTCAAGACTTGGATTTTAAACGAAAAAAATAGAGTCGCATGTTTACAAATTAAGCAAATTAACTAATTGTAAATCAACGAATTACGAAGATGATTGAATTTGAATTGGACGGAAAAGAATTTATTGAACTGAATCGCTTAATGAAACTCATGTCGGTTGTCAGTTCTGGCGGCGAAGCCAATATGTTTATCTCTAACGGCGAAGTGGAAGTCAATGGCGAAGTGGAAACCCGCAAACGGCACAAAGTGAGAGCTGGTTTTGTCATAAAGTTTAATGGCGAAACGATTTCTGTTAAAGCTTGATATATGATTGGGATAGATTTACTAAATTTTTAGAAATTTAGTAAATCTGCCCCCCCCTCAGTATTTTGAGCTTTTCAACCCTTTTGTTGAGCCTTTGGATTGATGAAAAATGCCTCATACGCCCAAAATATTTTTTCAAAAACATAGTGCTGAACAGCCATCAATTCGCCATCACTTGTATCCACAAAATAATGTTCAATATGTACTAATCCATCATCTGACTGGGTAACTAAACCTTGTTCATTACGAGCCAAAAAAGGATGTAATGTCAATGTTTTTGAAAAACCTTTATTGTCAACAACCGTAATTTTAGCAAAAATAGGCGAATTTTTCAAGGAATCTGCCTTCGGATTACCAAATTCAAAACCTTCTATACCTAATTTTTCAAAACCTTGTAAAAAAGCGTCAACCATACCTGCAACGACAGGGCGATCGAGACGTGGCACAATGCTGTAAAAAGGTTCGACTTTATATTGATTACTGCTTTCACGGGTCAAAGTAAACGATTTTGCTTGTTGGCTTGGGTATTCAATACTCACAACCTTAATATCTTGCGGTTGTAATTTGAAAATAAAACGGTCACGCCAGTCTTGTTCTTCCGTTATGAAACGGGGGCGCAACATGCCTTGAAAACCCGGAATATGCATTACATAAGGCTCATTGCTGTTTTCCATCATCATAAAAGTTCCTCTATCATCCGATGTTGAACCGCCCACATAGAAAGTACGCATCGCCTTACCACTTCTATTATAAATTTCAACTTTAATCCCCTCCGTAGCAATGTCTTTAACGACACTTGCAACAGCATTTCGCGGCAAACGGAATTTTAATTCAACTTGATTGATTGTTTCAAGTAATGTATGAATCATATCAGATTGGGCTTCATATTTTCCACCAACAAGCCACTTAACATTATTTTCTCGTGTCAAAGTAACTTTTTTACCTATTCGATCAGCGAGAAAAATTTTACCGATATCGGCTGTATCTTTCAGAGCAAAATGAAAATCATAGCCTTCTAAATTCGAATCTTCTTTGGTAAGTAGATACCACGCCCCCAAACTACCGACAAGAGCCAATAAAGCCAAGAGTATTAAATTCCCTTTTTTCATGTTTTGTATTATTGTTTTTGATAGCGTTTACCATCCATAAACTCACCCGGACCAGGCCAGCCTTCCATGAATGTCCACCCAAAAAGCAAGAGAACGATTGTAAACAATATGGTGCCGATGACCATACCCCACCCCCATTTTTTATGACCCATCAAAATCATCAAACCACCAAACAACCCAACGACGACTATAATACCACCAAAGGCGAATTGACCATATTTGACTAATGCCAACTCAACGAGACAAATAGCAAGAATAATTCCTATTTTACTTAACAGCTCTTTCATTAGTTAATTGATTGATTTTCATTGAATTAAACAAAATTGCACCACAATCATTTCGTTCATTCCTGAAATAAAACGAAATTTCGCTCAAAGCTATGAATCTTTGAACAAAAAAACGCTCCCCTCAGTATCACCAATGAAAATTTATTGAACAGTCGTAAACTTCACTTTTGCGCCTTCCTTTATACCCATCAAACCCGAAGTAATCACTGTATCGCCAACAGATAGCCCCGAAAGAGCTTGTACTTTGACATCATTCCGCAAACCAACATCGAATGGAACAGCTTTCGCAACACCATTTTTAGAGATAAAAACTTGTTGTCCTTTCAAGATAGGAATCATGGCTTCAGTCGGAATCATCAAGGCATTATTGATTTCCTTCAAGCTAAAATCCACCTTGACAAACGCACCAGCTTTCAATTTGCCATTTGGATTGGCAGCTTTTGCACGTATTTTGAAAGTACGTGTCGCAGGGTCAATTTGGTTTTCTGTTGCAAAGACTTTCCCCGAAAATTTGTCTTTTACACCTTCAATCGAAAAATTAATATTGTCACCTACACGAACACTATTAGCGTATTTTTCAGGAATTGTGAAGTCAATTTTGACTGGATTCAAAACTAAAATAGTGGCTACTTGACTCGACGCTGTAATATAAGCGCCGTTACTGATGCTTTTTAGACCGATAATACCATTAAAAGGGGCACGCAACTCCGTTTTCGCAATTTGGGCTTGCGTAAACTCCATATCTGCCTTGATATTGTTAATTTGATTGGTTATAGCATCGTATTCATCTTGAGAAACACCTTTGACTTCAAGCAACTTGCGCAAACGTTTTTCACTTTGCTCAGTTAAATTAAGTTGTGCTTGTAGTTTTTTCATCGTTGCTTGTAAGTCAACATCGTTGAGTTTTATCAAAAGTTGTCCTTTTGAGACAGGTTTTCCCTCAACAATGTTGAGTTGAACGATTTTACCTGAAACTTCTGGCTTCAAATCAACCATTTCTGAAGCTATGACAGTACCCGTAGCAAAAATGTCGTTGTTCAAATTTTCGGATTTCACAACATAACCCATAACACTCATAGGTGTATTACCTCCTGCCCCACTCCTTGGCGCATCCGATTTTAAAGCCGCATCTTGTGGAAAATATTTAAATTTTACAAATGCCAAGCCTGCAACAAGGGCAAGAAAAAGTCCAATACGTAACAAAAGTTTCATATATTAAGTTTGAGTTCAAAAGATTTGAGCTGAGTAATTTTTGATTCAAACCCAAATATCTAAATTTCTCGATGCTTCCAATGTAAATCGCTTCATCAGTTTCGACAAGTCCCCTTTTTTTCTACCTAAACATCTTTTTCAAAGCAAAAAGTAAAGGGCAAAGAGGAATTACCTCATTTGCCCTTTACTTTTTGCCACTTGTCATTTGACTTTTATATAGACATTGCTTCTTTGTCTTTCACGGATTTTGAAGACAACAACACACGCACTACTTTTTCAAGAAGTTCATCAGGTGAAAATGGTTTACCGATGTAGTCTGTCATACCAAAAAGTTGTGCTTTCTCTTTTTCGTTAATATACGCAGATGCCGTTAGTGCTATTATCGGTACTGACGATTTTCCTATGTTTTTGAGGCGGCGAATCTCTGCAACAGCGAGATAGCCGTCCATTCGAGGCATTTGAATATCCATCAATATTAAATCATAATCAGCTAAGGCAAACGCCTCGAGTGCTTCTATGCCATCATTTGCCGTCGAAACAACCATATTGCGTTTTTTAAGCATATTGGCGACAAGCATCTGATTGACTTTATTGTCTTCGACAATCAAAACCCGTTTGCCTTCTAAAAAGTTATTGTTAGCCCAAATGGGTTCCCCCTCAGTATCGGTCACTTTTTCGCCAGCTGTTTCAACCATTTTGAACGGTAAATGGACTGTAACTTGCAGGCTATCTTCTTGTTCAACAAAATTAACAGAACCGTTTTGCAACTCAATAAGACGTCTTGCTGTCAGCCATTCCATATCTTTTGACGATAAATCTTTGAAAAGGTCTCGACATTCTAGGCAGGTTAATATATTGAATAAAAGTTTATTCTTAATAATTTTACCATTAGCAACAATTTCTATTTTTAGCATTAACTCATTACCAATCAATTCTTTACGTACAATATCAAGCTTAATAGACCCGCTATCTAATTGACGTTGCAAGCCAGTTGTAATATTGTATAGAATTTGTACAAGCCTGACCGAATCACCTTTTAACTGTAGAGGAACTTGATTATCAATATGCGATTCGAACGTTACATTTTCCTTTTGTTTGATACCTTCTCTTATTTGTTCAAAAATTTGATGCGTTTCAAAATCCTGATGTGTCAATGTCAATTTTCCTGCTTCAATATTTGAAAAATTCAAGACATCATTTATCAACACAAGCAAATTATTGGTAGCAAACTGTAAATTTTTAACATGCTCTTCTTGGTCTTTGCGCGGTTCTTCTGACATCAAAAGACGGGCTTCATTGACCAAAATACTGAGGGGGTCACGCATACGAGATGACACATCAGCAAGGTAATTATCTTTTGAAAAATGTTCATTTTGTGCATTTTCCCGCTCGGATACTTCCTCAATAAGGCGACTATTGAGCAAATCAAGGGCATCGTTTTTTTCTGATAATTGACTATTCACCTGTTCTAAAGCATCATTCTGCCTTGCCATCGCTTCGTTTTGGTCTTGAATTTGGGCATTCAAAATGGCTAATTTTTCATTATCTTCTTTCTTCAAACGATAATTTCTAAATGTTAACCACAAAGCAACGAGAGAAAGACCAACAAGCCCCATTAATAGCCAGCGCAATCTCGTTTCTGTTGTTTTTTCTTTTTCGAAAGCGGCTAATTGGCGGTTTTTGTCTTTTACTGCAAATTCAGATTCGTATTTAGTCGTCATTTCGACCAAAGCACGACTTTTTTCATTATTAAAAAGACTGTCTTTACTTGTAGCATAATCAGCTAAAAACGAATAGGCTTTAGTTGTATTACCTATTTTTAAATAAGCTTCAGCAATACTTTTATAGATAACAGGCATTTTCGGTTGAAATTGTAGCCCCCTCAGTATGTTACCACTTGTTTCAAAAAAAGCCTCTGCTGATTTGACATCATTATTTTTTAAATAAATTTTTCCCAATTGCAAATTTGTCTCTGACAACCCCATTTTGTTGTCTAAATGTGTATAAGAGACAAGAGCATTTTTGGCATTTTCGATAGCCAAGTCATTGTCATTCAATTCAGTATATACTCTTGACAAATTTAAAAAATCATTTGCTCCGCCTGCTTCATCATTTAGCATACGATGAAAATTAAGCGAAGCATTGAAGTTGTTGATGGCACCATCGTTGTCTTTAATGTCAAAATTAACATTTCCAAGAAAAGAAGCCAATGAAGCTGCACGCGGAAAATCTTGAAGCTCTTCTGACCAAATTTTCAAAGCTGTGTCAAACTCTTGAATGGCTTTCCCATAAAACTTCTGAGTTAAATAAACATCACCAATATTTCGGTGGGTTTCTGCTCTTGTCTGCAAATCCTCACGAGTGGTGTCGAGCAATTCAAATGCTGCTTGATAGTTTACAAGCGCTTGAATATCATTGTTTTGCGCATGAAAAACACGACCGATATGGTTTTTTGAAACAGCAACACCAGACTTATTTGATAGGGACTCTTTGAATTTCAAAGCTTCGACAAAGTAATTCATGGCATTTGTGTAATCAAATTTGGCGCGAGCAATTAGACCCAAATTGTCCAATGCATGCGCTTTGCCAAGCGTCGAATTTTCCGAACGGGACAATGCTAAAGCAGCAGTCGCTTCATTTTCAGCTTCAACTAATTGGTTGTTACTGATGAATTTAGCAGCAGATTGATTCAATTGCTGTATTGCCTCCCCATCAATTAGAAGGGCTTTAGGCGTTTGAAAAGCCAATAAGAATTGTGCTTTCACGATAACTATCAGTAATAATAGCTTGATTTTTTTCATTAGGACAGACATTTTTCTCATAGTTTTGATAGGTGAAAAGTATGCCTATTTGAGGCGTTAATAGTTTCAAAAAAGTTTTATTGTGACTGGTGAATGGTTCAACCATATTATATTTGTTGCGTAGTTTTTTTGTCAACTACACAGCTTAAAGCAGAAATAGAAAAAAGAAAATATCCCAATATTCAAACTTAAATTATTGGCTTACAATTATTTAGATTTAATCATTCTATAAAATATAGCAAACTTAATTAGTGGTATCAACTTTTTGATGTGCTTTCGCCTATGTGTCATTGTGGAAATTTAGTGACAAAAAGCCCGTTCTATTTCATCAAAGACACTGTCGCCTTCCTTATTTTTCAAAAAAAAAAACACCCCCTCAGTAAACAAGTCATTTAAACCGAGTTTACCGAGGGGATGTTACACAAAAGTATATGAAAAGAATTTTACACTAATTTATTATTGCTTTATAAACTTATCTACTGAACGTCCACTATTATTCTCAAAAACAACTGAATAAACGCCGTTTGGTAAAGCCGAAACGGATATTGTTGTCAAGAGCGGTACCTCAGATGCCTCAATTTTCTTAGATAAGATTACCCGACCTAACATATCTGTTACTTTCAATGTCGCTGTCTCATTAGACGTTGTTTCGATGTTCAAAACGTCTTTTGTTACTGAGGGGTATATTTTCATTTTATTGGCGACGGTTGTGCCGATAGCAACACTGACGACTTTCGACAATACTTGCGTACCATCAAAATCAACCATACGCAAACGGTAATAATTGGTGCCGTTAGCTGGTGTTTTGTCAACAAAAGAATAGTCGCTCAAAGTCTTACCGTTCCGTGCGGCAACTTTTCCGAAAGAGCTAAATGTGATACCATCTGTGCTTTTTTCTAACTTAAAATGACTGACATTGACTTCATCGGCAGTTGTCCATTTTACTGATACGACTGTTTCTGCATTATGGTTGACTTTTTTAGCAGCAAAATCAATTAAAGTCAATGGAATTATTGTACAATTAACTCCCCAATTAATGTTTGGATTGTCGGCACCTGCATATTGTGGTACCAATATACGCACAGCTTGTGCTGGTAACAAATCAGCAGAGTAATTGTAATCATTTGAAGGCACATATGTGAAGTTGGCACTCGTCAATTCATCAAACTTGACAGACAAGCCACTCGGGTTAATCATCTCTGCCTTCACTTGACCGACAATTGTTGCCGTCAATCCACTGTCGTCGTATTCATTATTGACCGATTTCAAACCAAAGCAAGCGATATTACTGTTTTGCGACATTAAAGGTCCATAAACGGCTGCAAAATCGGCTGTTGACCTATCTGCTGACATGGGCCAGCGTGTATCGAGAAAGAAATTGCCTTCTGCCCACACCTGAGATTCATTCGACGCACCGATACCATAGCCGAAACCACCTTCTCTACCGCGCCCTACGTCTTCATACATATTGTTCAATAC
>JANMJN010000255.1:0-4091 GCA_031371355.1 Saprospiraceae bacterium | reverse complement strand
AATAGTTTCGCGGGTCTTTACTGTCTGTCAAAACATCAACGACTGAAAAATACCATGTGTTATTATGCCAAATTTTTCTAACTTCATTGTCATCTTCAAAGGAGTCCTTTTGAACAAGTGGTGTTGTAGTGGTTTTATTTTTCATTTCGAAACCATATTTTTGACAAAAGTACATATTTTCTTTGCACAAACACACAACTTTTTATTGTTTTTACTAACTTTGGAGCCCTATTTCAAACAAATATTTATTTATAAAAATAACGAAACCGATGAGAAAACCTTTTGAATCCGACCCCTCCACGAAGGAATCCGACGGTTCAGTATTTGCCGCTAAATTCATCAATCAGACTGAAAAATCGGTGTTTTTAACAGGTAAAGCAGGAACGGGCAAAACGACTTTTCTGCAAAACATCATCAATATCACGCACAAACGTGCTGTTATAGTTGCCCCAACAGGCATTGCTGCCATCAACGCGGGCGGTGTGACCATTCATTCGCAATTTCAGTTGCCCTTTGGCGCTTTTATACCCGCCGATATGTTGCCAATGAGTGAGCAAACGACTTTTAGTATGAACAATCGGCACACTTTGCGGGCGCAAATGCGGCTGCAAGCGCACCGCAAAAAGGTGTTGCAACGCCTCGAATTATTGATTATTGACGAAGTGAGTATGTTGCGTGCCGACCTTTTGGATGCCATTGATGCGACTTTACGGATTGTTAGAAATACTACCTTCACTCCTTTTGGCGGCGTGCAAGTCTTGTTTATTGGCGATTTAATGCAGTTACCGCCTGTAGTTAAGCATGAGGAGTGGGAAATTTTGAAGCATTATTACAAAAGCCCTTTCTTTTTTCATGCCCAAGCTTTGGTTGACAATCCTCCGCTATACATTGAATTGGATAAAATTTATCGGCAATCCGACGAGCGATTTATTGGTATTTTGAACAACCTACGCCACAACCGCATCGAAACTGCTGATATGGCGATTTTGAACCAATATTATAAGCCTGATTTCGCACCCAAACCCGAAGACGGTTTTATCACTTTGACGACCCATAATGCCAAAGCGCATCAGATAAACGAGGTCGCTTTGGCACAACTTAAAGGCGAAACGTTTACGTTTCCAGCGACTATTGAAGGCGAGTTTCCAGAATCCAATTATCCACTCGACAAAACATTAACGTTAAAGATCGGCGCACAAATCATGTTTGTTAAGAACGATGCGAGTGGTGAACACCGTTATTTTAATGGGAAAATAGCGACTGTTGAAAGCATTACTACAAAGGAAGACGTGGTTGAAATCACCGTCGTTTTAGCAGATTCTGATATTCGTTTAACGCTTGAAAAATATATTTGGAACAACATTAAATTCGCAGTCAGTGAGCGCACCAAAGAAATTGAAGAAGATACCATCGGTACTTTTAAGCAATTTCCCATCAAACTGGCATGGGCAATAACGGTGCATAAAAGTCAAGGATTGACCTTCGACAAAGCTGTTATTGATGTCGGCAAAGCCTTTGCCGCAGGGCAGATTTATGTCGCTTTGTCCCGTTTGAGGTCGCTCGATGGTCTGATTTTAAGTTCAAAAATCAATTTTCGAGGCATCAGCAACGATGTTCAAGTCGAGCGTTATGCGGCGACAAAACCCGACAAAGAGTCCGTCATACGTTTGTTGGAAGCTGAAACACTGGCGTATTTGAAACATTCTATCCTCAAATCCTACACATTTGCACCGCTTAATCAAGCCTGGCAGCAACACCTTGAGTCGTATAATAAAAGCGAACAAAATTCGAACAAACAGAAAATGAAAGGTTGGGCAGATGAGCAATTTGCATTGTTGATACCCCTCAGTAATTTTGCCGATACTTTCGTTCAGCAACTCCGTTCCTGCCTCAGCAAAGAGCCGATTGATTGGGCGTGGCTCAACGAACGCTTAACTTCAGCACGTGATTATTTTGTCAAAGAATTTAAAGAACGCATCTTACAACTACTGATTCATAGAGAAAAGATGACTGCTTTGTCTAAAACGAAGGCATATATTGAAGAATTGAGCGAATTGGAAATGACTATGTATGAACAATTTCAACGCTTTCAAAAAGCGGCTGTTTTAGTCAAATCGGTTGTCGAAGGCACTGAAATTACGAAAGAACTGATTGAGTCGGCATTCAATCCACAGCAACGGTATGTCCTTTTGCAAGCCGCTAAAAATGCCGTATCGTTTGAGAAAAAAACACTTATTGAGCCTGAAAGAGAGAGTGATAGCTTTAATGAAAAACCGCCAACATACAAAGCTAACGGTTTATCAAATACCTACAAACTCACGCTCGATTTAATAAAAAGCGGTAAAAAACCGACTGAAATCGCTAAAGAACGCAGTATGACACTCGATACGATTTACAACCACTTGTCCAAACTCGTGACAAAGGGATTAATAGATGTGGAAAACATCATAAGTATAGACCGCATCGAAACGATTCGTAAAGCCTTTGACAGCTTTGAAGAAGGCATTGGTTCAACGCCGATAAAAGAGGCTTTAGGTGATGATTTTTCTTATGGTGAAATTCGATTGGTACGAACAGCATTATCAAATTTACAATAGTCGTCATGGCTTATTTTAGTTTAAGACAAAAAAACATTAAAAAGTGTTAGAAATAACTACTTTTAGTCGGCTTTTAAAATCGGCTTATAAAAAATATCCTTTCACCAATCTCTATGTTAAAATGAAACAGTACACATTTGCACTTATCGCTTTACCGCTTTTTGCGGCTATTTTTTTCACAAATAACACACCTCCTCGCATTATCGAGATGCAAGCACAGTATGAAACACAACAAATCAATGTTTTGACCGAAATGGAGAAAAAAGCAGGTTGGAAAATGCTTTTTAATGGTAAAAACACAGAAGGTTGGCATATTTTTAACAAAAAAAGTGATGGTTCGGCTTGGAAAATTGAAGGCGATGCCCTCGTTTTAGACCCCTCAGTAAAAGACGCTGAAGGCAAACGTACAGGCAATGGCGACTTAATCACAGATGGTGAATTTGAAAATTACGAACTTCGTCTCGATTGGAAAATCTCTCCTTGTGGCAACAGCGGTATTATTTTCAATGTTTTGGAGGACGGCAAACTCAATGAAGTTTGGCATTCAGGTCCTGAAATGCAAGTTTTGGACAATACCTGTCACCCCGATGCTAAGATTCCAAAACACAAAGCAGGCGACCTTTATGACCTTATTGAATCAAGTCAAATCACCGTTAAACCTGTGGGTGAATGGAATAAAATCCGCCTTATTGTCAAAAAAGGACACCTTGAGCAATGGCAAAATGGCAAAAAAGTCGTCGAAACCGATATGTGGACACCACAATGGAAGGAAATGGTGGCTAAAAGTAAGTTTAAAAATCAGCCATATTTTGGTACAATTAAAAAAGGACGTTTAGCCTTACAAGACCATGGCAACAAAGTATGGTTTCGAAACATTAAAATCAAAGAGTGGAAATAATGATGAATGATAAAATATTGATAATCAATACTTTATCATTCTATTTAAATTTTTTATGCTAATCAATTTTGATATTGATGAAAGAAATTGCAGCATATTTACGGGAAACGATTGTATTCGTTTTGCCACAATTACGACATATTACGGATGCCGAAGCGTCAATAAAAACCCGTCCTGAAAAATGGTCGCATAAAGAAATCATTGGGCATTTGATTGATTCGGCGTGCAACAATCAGCAAAAATTTGTACGCACCATGCAGCAAACACATCTTGATTTTGTGGGCTATAAACAGGACACGTGGGTGGCTTTGCAAAAATACAATGCCGCTCATTGGTTGGACATTATTGATATATGGGACGCTTACAATCGGCAAATCACTCATATTATTGAACACGTTGACCCCTCAGTATTGGGGCATACAATTTCGATTGAAGCCAGCGAACCATTTACATTGAAGTTTATTATGACGGATTATGCGGAGCATTTGAAGCATCATTTACGGCAGATTTTGCCTAATGCGGGGTTGACAAGTGCCTTTGAAAATGTCTATAATGCTTAATTTCTCACAGAGATACGCTGTAAATATAACAATATA
>JANMJN010000249.1:0-4317 GCA_031371355.1 Saprospiraceae bacterium | reverse complement strand
TATAGAATCGCTTTTTTAGTTGCCGATTGCTCATTTTTTTCTCCTGTAACAATCAATAATTTGGTGGACAAAATCTTTATACTAAAATTCCTTCTGTCCAATTTCATGTCATAAATCGCTTCATAAAGCTTTTGCAGTTGCGGAATGGAGAATTTTTCAGGCAATAATTCAAAACCTAATGGGTGCAAAGCGGCTTTATAACGCAAGTGTTCCAAAGCCTTTTCCACCATTTTATCGTGGTCAAATATCAATTTTGGCTTGTGTTTTAGGCTCATCCAATGAGCATTATGCGCTTTGACGGCTGCTTCGTCGTGGTCGTTAATATTGATGAGTGCAAAAAAAATAACCGAAATCGTGCGCTCAACGGGGTCACGATTAACCTCTCCAAAAGCGCCTAATTGTTCGACATAGATATTGGTCAAACCTGTCAAATCGTATAAAATACGCTCCGCGCCATGTATCAAATCTTCATCGTCGTTGACAAAACCACCCATCAAAGACCACTTCCCTTTCTGTGGTTCAAAATTTCTTTTTATGACTAACAGTTTCAGTTCCTCTCCGTCGAAGCCGAAGATGATACAGTCTGTTGCCACTAATAGGCGCGTTGTGTGTTCGTATTGGGTCATAAAATGTCTTAGCGTTAGCCTTTAAAAATAAATTATCTACTGAATATTTTAAAAATTCCGTTTTTTACGTAATTTTAGAACTTGAAACAAAGGTAAAAACCAATTTTAATTTTTGTGTCTTTTTGACACATTTTTTTAAAAAAAATTATCGCCTCCGTATTTATCGCCGATTGGGTATGGTTTTGTGCGTTTTGAGTGTACTTTTACGTCTTAAATTGAACTTTAAGAAATAAAAATTATGAATCCAGAAAGAACTAAAGTCTTCAATAAGATTGAAAAAGAAGTAGAGAAATTGGGGTTTCGTATCGACAAACAAGACCGCACACGTCCATGGGGTGGTTTTTTTGTCATCGATGAGTCACAAGCTCCGAAGTTCATCGCTACTTATTTCCCACATTTATCCCTTGCCGATTTCGCAGGCTATGAAAAACTTAGCCCAAAAATATTGTTGGTTGCACCACACAAGCGTTTGTCATGGCAATATCACTTCCGCCGTGCTGAAATTTGGAAAGTTGTTGGCGGTACGGCAGGTGTTGTCGTCAGCGATACGGACGCAGAAACAGATCTTCAAAAATTACCTTTGGGAACGATTATCAATTTAAAACAAGGTGAACGTCACCGTCTTGTTGGGCTTGATGATTGGGGCATTATTGCTGAAATTTGGCAACATACTGACTCTGCGAATCCATCTGATGAAGATGATATTGTCCGTGTGCAAGATGATTTTGGGCGTTAAATTGTTGGATTGCTGTATGGTTGTATTATTTTAAACAGAACAATTCAACCATACAGCAATCCAACAATTTATTTCTTCATCTCTTTCCAAGCATTTATCAAGCCATTCGTCGAGCTATCGAATTTATCCACCATTTCGCCCCCCCTCAGTACAGGCAGGATATTATTTGCCAATTGTTTACCCAATTCAACACCCCATTGGTCGAAGCTGAAAATATTCCAAATCACACCTTGCACAAAGATTTTATGCTCATAAAGTGCCACCAAACTGCCCAAAGTACGGGGGTCAAGGGTTTTAAATAAAATTGAATTGGTCGGACGATTGCCTTTGAAAACCTTGAAAGGCACGAGTTTTTCGTATTCTGCTGGCTTTTTACCTGCTTTTTCAAACTCTGTGGTTACTTGTTCTGCCGTTTTGCCCATCATCAAAGCCTGTGTTTGGGCAAAAAAATTGGACAATAACAGCGTGTGGTGTTCACCAATCGGATTATGACTGATTGCTGGCGCGAGGAAATCGCAAGGTATCAAGCGCGTACCTTGATGAATGAGTTGATAAAAGGCATGTTGCCCATTCGTACCCGGCTCGCCCCAAATAATGGGACCCGTTTGGTAAGTAACGTCTTGCCCATTTCTGTCCACACATTTGCCGTTGCTTTCCATATTGCCTTGTTGAAAATAAGCGGCAAAACGGTGCATATATTGATCATAAGGCAAAATGGCTTCTGATTCGGCATTGAAAAAGTTGACGTACCAAACGCCAATTAAAGCCAACAAAACAGGCACATTTTTTTCAAAAGCCGTGGTTTGGAAGTGTTTATCCATGGCATAAAAACCTTCTAAGAGCTTTTTGAAATTGTCAAAACCAATGTTCAAAGCAATAGACAAACCGATTGCCGATGTCAACGAATAACGTCCGCCGACCCAATCCCAAAAACCGAACATGTTTTGGGCATCTATACCAAACTGAACGACTGACTTTTCATTGGTTGACAGTGCCACAAAGTGCTTTTTGATGTGCGCTTCGTCCTTCGCTTCTTTGAGAAAGAATTGACGAGCAGAATGAGCGTTTGCCATTGTCTCCTGCGTCGTAAACGTCTTGGAAGCAATGAGAAAAAGCGTCGTTTCAAAGTTGATTTTTTTCAAAACCTCTGCTAAATGTGTCGCATCAACATTCGAGACAAAATGCACTTTGATATGATTGGCATAAGGTTTCAACCCCTCAGTAATCATCACAGGTCCTAAATCCGAGCCGCCAATACCAATGTTCACGACATCCGTAATCGCTTTGCCGGTATAACCTTTCCATTTCCCAGAAATAACGCGGTCGCAAAACGCTTCCATTTTCTTCAAAACGGCTTTCACTTCAGGCATTACGTCCTTGCCGTCCACCATGACAGGTTTGTTTGAGCGATTGCGGAGTGCTGTGTGCAAAACGGCACGATTTTCCGTTTCGTTTATTGCTTCGCCTTTGTACATGGCATCAATAGCGGCTTTCAAACCACATTCTTTTGCCAATTTGACGAGTAACGGCAGCGTTTCGTCGGTCAGTATATTTTTTGAATAATCGAATAAAATATCTTCAAAACGTAGTGAAAACTGCGCAAAACGGTCAGGATTTTCTACAAAAAGCGTTTTCATTTCTACGCCATTGACCGCTTTATGGTGTTTGGTTAGCTTTCGCCAAGACTTGGTTGTAGTTGGATTTACTTTTGGTAACATAATCAATGAGTGAATGAGTGATAAAATAAGTGGATGAGACGCAAAAATAGGAAAAAGCAGGGTTTTTAAATGGATACCGTCTCTTCATTTAGAAAATTTAAAAAACAAATAAAAAATCAGAAAAAATCTGCTTAGTATTTACCACCTTTGATGTCAATACATTTAATGTCTATACAAAATTAATTATCAAGCAATATTCAATCATTTAATCACTCAATCAATTTTGACAAGATGAATAAAAACAAAATCATTTATTGGGTTACAACAGGCATCATTTCCGCAATGATGTTGTTCAGTGCCTACAATTACTTTACAAACCCCGACATGAAAGCGGCATTCGCACATACAGGCTTCCCCGATTTTTTCAGAGTCGAATTAGGTATCGCTAAAATTATGGGTGTCATCGCCTTGTTGCTACCAATGACCCCCATTCGAATTAAAGAATGGGCTTATGCAGGTTTCGGCATTGTACTCATATCTGCAGCTGTTGCTCATTATTCCTTGGGCGACCCGGCGGCTAACGTTATCACGCCGTTGGTTATATTAGGTATTTTAGCAGTTTCAAATATCTATTCTAACAAGTTACAAGTTAATTAAAATTGATTCGTAAGAGGCTGTATCAAAATGTAAAACGAAATTTTGATACAGCCTCCTTAATACTGAGGGGTCAACATACGTCTGTGATAATTGATTTGCCCCAAATGATAGTTCAAATGTCCATTCAGATGCACCAAAAAGTAAAGAACGGACATGTCATATCCCAGCACATTTTCGGGATATTTATCCGATAAATGCCTGTCTTCCATTGTTTTCAAAGCCGTTACAACTGTTTCTTGTGTATGTTGAATCATTTCCAAAAGGTCTTTTTGGCTCACACCTGTCGCAGAAAACTCAAGCGGACGATTGCGCTGATACGGTATTTGCCCAATTTGACGACCGATGTATTCATTCAAATTACCGACTAAATGCAAGCATAAATTGCCAGCCGGATTTGTTATGCCTTCTGCTTTTTGCCATAAGGTCGGCTCGTCGGTATAGGCTTCTATTTCTTTGTAAAGCCGGTTTAGGTCGCGGTTGATAAGGGTGATAAAGGTATTTTTCATTGTTTTTTGATTTAAAATTTGATAAAAAGAAGTAAATATACTGAGGGGGTATTATTTCTGATAAATCCATTCCCAAACATTACCATCCTCTTCATCCCAAATCAGACCTGCTAATTGAAACCCATTTTTGCGTA
>JANMJN010000137.1:0-1856 GCA_031371355.1 Saprospiraceae bacterium | reverse complement strand
AAAACGCCGTGGTCAGCCACAAAGCATTGATTGAAAGCGATTTGGCTGAACAACGCGAAACCATCCTCGGCGGTTTGGAAAAAGGTCAAGTATTGGAAGGTACTGTCAAAAACATCACCGATTTCGGTGCGTTCTTGGATTTGGGCGGCGTTGACGGTTTGTTGTACATCACAGACGTTTCATGGGGCAGAATCAATCACCCAAGCGAAGTGTTGCACCTCAACCAAAAAATCAACGTGGTGGTACTCGATTTCGACGAAAACAAAAAACGTATCAGCCTCGGCTTGAAGCAGTTGTTGCCACACCCATGGGAAGTGCTTGATGCTGATATTACTGAGGGGTCAATCGTCAAAGGTAAAATCGTCAACATCGAAGACTACGGCGCATTTTTGGAAATCAAAGCAGGCGTTGAAGGTCTTATCCACGTCAGTGAAGTGACTTGGGCAAATACGCCAATCGCCGCGAAAGAATTTTTCAAACTCGGCGAAGAGCGTGAAGCACGTGTTGTGACAATTGACAGAGGCGACCGCAAAATGTCATTGTCTATCAAACAACTCACAGGCGACCCGTGGAACATCGTTGAGGAAAAATACGCTGTTGGCACACGCCACGTAGGTGATGTGAAAAACATCACACAATACGGTGTGTTTGTTGAACTTGAGCCAGGTGTTGGCGGTATGATTCACATCAGCGATTTGTCTTGGACAAAACGTTATGCGCATCCTTCTGAGTTTACCAAAGTTGGTCAAATGATTGACTTGATTATTCTCGAAATTGACAGCCACACACGTAAATTGTCGCTCGGTCACAAGCAAGTTGAAAACGACCCTTGGGATAGTTTCGAAACAGTGTTCCCTATTGGTTCAATTCACGAAGCAACCGTCTTGCGTAAAGATGATCGCGGTGCAATCGTTACTTTGCCACAAGGCTTGGAAGCATTCGCTCCAGTGAAACACATCCGCAAAGATGATGGTACTACAGCCGAAGTCGGCGAAACCATAAAAGTAAAGGTTATTGAGTTCAATCGTGAAGACAAGCGAATCCTCGTTTCTCATTCTCGTTTCAACGACGATATTCGTCGTGAAGCGGATGATGTTGCGCGCAAAACGAGAAACGCTGAAGATGTCGAAGCCCGTAAAGATGTTGAAAACGTTCAAAAAAACGTTGAAAAAGACACTATGGGTGACTTATCTGCCTTAGCTGCTTTGAAGGAGCAACTTGATAACCAATAAGTTGCAACCTTTAATATCTTAAAATATTAAGGTTAAACCATATTTTGATAAATCCCCGACGGCTTAGCTGTCGGGGATTTTTTTTGTTTGAAACTAATCCAATTTGAACTTAATCGGTAATGTATAAGCAACACGTACTGCTTTGCCGTCCTGTTTACCAGGCTTCCATTTCGGCATCATCGAAATGACACGAACGGCTTCTTTTCCTAAGGAATAATCCGTTTTTTCGACGATTTTATTGCCTTTTACACCATTTGATTCAATCAGCGTAATCGTATCACGGATAATAACAGGCGCATCTTTCCTTATCGTCACATTTGTAATAGAGCCGTCAGTTTCTACAATAAAGCCGACATAAACCATTCCTTGTCCCCCTGCATCTCTGGCACTTTTAGGATATTTGATGTTTTCCCCAAGCCACTTGAATAAAGCAGGCATGCCTTGTTGAAATTCAGGTTGTTGTTCAACAACCGTAAAAACAGGCTCTGCCCCATTCTTTTCTGCTTGCTGTTTGTCCATTTGCTGTTTCAAAGCCTTCTTTTCATCTTCCAATTTTTGCGCTTTCTGTTCGGCAACACTTTTTTGTGAACCATGACCAACAACGACCATTTCATCAAGTTTTTG
>JANMJN010000135.1:0-2379 GCA_031371355.1 Saprospiraceae bacterium | reverse complement strand
ACCAAAGCGAGTTTTTCTACTGCTTTTAGTTCAAAACTAAGATTTTTAACAGCGTATTTTTCTGAATTTAAATACTTGAAACTGACGTTTTCGAAAGTAAAACCCTCGCGTATCGGAGTCGGAACGGGCAAGCCACCGCCTGTTTTCATTAAAGGGGTGATATTCAAAAAATCAAAATAGTCTTGCAAATACAAAGCGGATTCTGCGATGCGACTGAAACGTAACATAATGCTTTGCAACATACTACGCATACGTTCAAATGACCCTGCGAGAAAAGTCATCGTTCCTAAAGAGATAATGCCGCCCACGGTTTGTAAAATGATAAAAATATACGCCCCATAATAACTCAAAGTTCCGACGAGTGACAAAGCCGTTCCTGTCATTGCCCTTCGAATCGCTATTATTTTATTTGCTTCAAAATAACGGTCTGAAATGGTTTTAAAACGGGTCGCAAGGAACTCCGCCAAGCCGAACATCTTTATTTCTTTTGCCGTTTCGTCCGATGCGCCGATGTAACGGAGGTAGTCCAATTCACGGCGTTCAGGTGTCCAACTAAGCGTCAAAGAATAGACTTTTTGGTTGAAATAAATTTCTCCGAATAGCGTCGGAATGACGGCTAAAACTAAGATAAGTATCAACCACGGATTAAAAAACAATAAACCTGCGCCTAAAAATAGTATCGTAATGATGTCCTGCGCTTGTTCAAAAACTTGCGTCATCAATACTGTTCTACCTGTGGTTTGACGACGGGCGCGTTCGAGTTTATCATAAAATTGAGGGTCTTCAAATTGATAAAGGTCTAGCGTTGCGGCATGACGAATGATTTCCATAGATGATTGGTTGGAGAACAAATCACCAAGCAGAATTTCAGTCAACGAAATGCCCCGTCCAATGATTTCGGAAAAAGCAACAACGCCAAATTCTAAGGCAATCAAAGTCATTAACCACGACCCCTCAGTAACAAATGCCTGAAATGAAATATCTGTAATGGTGTGATTTTGAGACAGTTTGACGACTTCATCAACAATATTTTTTGCAATAAAAAGTGTTATCAAAGGCAAGGATGAACGGACAAGCCGTAACAATAAATTGGTCAGCATCAACCACCGATTGGTACGCCAAATCAAGCGAAAAAGAGCAGGAATATGTTTTAAAGCCGCGAATTGGTCTTTGAAACTACTGGGTTTATTTTGAGCCATAGGAGCGTTAGGTCTTAATTCAGGAATTTTTTTCACGTAAATATGAGAATTTGATAGCTGTTAAAGCACATTATTTTGTACAAGAAAGAAAAGACTCATCCTTTTTGTTCACTCAAAGGCTTTTTTTTTGAGAATAGCCCCCTCAGTATGTCAATATAAAGTATTAGAATGCAGGAACTTTTTTATTTAAAAAAACTTCAATTGCTTCGCTTGTAAAATTTAATTTTAATTTTGCTTTATTTTGCAAAACAATCAAAGCAATTTACCTTATATTTAAAATACTTATTAAACTATACATTCATCACTTTAAATCAAAAAAAAATCAAAATGTCAAAATTCAGATTAACCAGACGAGAATTTGTAAAAAACACCACTTTACTGACGGGGGGCTTAATGGCAGCACCTTTATTGGGCAATCAACGCTTTTTTGGGGCAGGTAGCGATGAAATAAAAATCGCCCTCATCGGCTGCGGTGGGCGTGGTACAGGTGCTATCGTTCAAGCGTTGAGCGTCAAAGAAAATACAAAATTGGTCGCCGTAGCAGATGCTTTTCGTGACCAAGTAGATACGTGCTTAAAAACCATTATGAAAAAAGATCAAGGTGTCAGTAACCGTATCAATGTGCCTGAAAGCAACATTTTTGTCGGTTTTGATGCCTATAAACAAGCGATGGCATTGGCGGATGTGGTTATTTTGACAACACCTCCGGGCTTCCGTCCTATTCATTTTGAAGAGGCGGTGAAACAAGGGAAACAGATTTTTATGGAAAAACCTGTGGCAACTGACCCCGCAGGCATCAAACGGGTACTTGATGCGGCAGAAATTGCCAAATCTAAAAAGCTCAATGTCGTCGTTGGTTTGCAGCGTCACTATCAGTCGCTCTATCGTGAAATGATGAGTCGCGTGCATGATGGAAAAATTGGCGACATCGTTGCGGCACAGGCTTATTGGAACAATGACGGCGTTTGGGTGCATCCACGTAAGGAAGGGCAAACAGAAATGGAATATCAAATGCGTAATTGGTACTATTTCAATTGGTTATGTGGCGACCATATCACTGAACAACATATTCATAATATTGATGTGGTGAATTGGGCGAAAAAAGGTTATCCTGTCTCAGCACAAGGTATGGGCGGGCGTGAAGTTCGAAAAGGTAAAGACTTCGGAGAAATTTTTGATC
>JANMJN010000880.1:0-7282 GCA_031371355.1 Saprospiraceae bacterium | reverse complement strand
TAGACTTTGGCTGGATAGCAATTTTTCGAGTTCGAGGTATTTTTGGTAGTGTATTGTACTGTATTTCATGTTGTTACATGTTTCTTCTTTTCAGCATAAGCCATGGCTGCCTCGCGTACCCATGCTCCATTTGCGTCAGCTTTCAAACGCGCTTCAAGCCGTTGTTTATTGCATTGTCCATGCCCTTTTATGACTGCCCAAAATTCATCCCAATCCAATTCACCGAAGTCATAGTGTCCACGTTCTTCATTCCAAACGACATTTGGTAATGTCATATTCAAAAATTTGACTTGCTCTGCGGCAGAATCGGCAAAACGTTGGCGCAAAGCATCGTTTGACTCGCGTTTTATCTTCCATTTTGTACTCATTTCAGAGTTTGTGGATTCAGCATCGGGCGGTCCAAACATCATCAAAGCGGGCATCCACCAACGATTGATGGACTCTTGCGCCATTTTTCGTTGTGTTTCAGTGCCGCGCGAAAGTGTCAAAAGAATTTCAAAACCTTGCCGATGATGAAAACTTTCCTCTTTGCAAATCCGCACCATCGCCCGTGCATAAGGACCATAACTGGCGCGGCACAACATGACTTGATTCATAATCGCCGCCCCGTCAACAAGCCAACCGATAGAGCCAATATCTGCCCAAGTGAGCGTCGGATAATTGAAAATAGAGCTGTATTTGGCTTTGCCAATATGCAAATCGTGGAGCAATTCGTCGCGGCTGATGCCCAAGGTTTCGGCGGCGGCATAGAGGTACAAGCCATGCCCTGCTTCGTCTTGGACTTTTGCTAAAAGAGCGACTTTTCGGCGCAAATTGGGCGCACGTGTAATCCAATTGCCTTCGGGCAACATACCGACGATTTCGCTGTGGGCGTGTTGCGATATTTGCCGTATCAAAGTCTTGCGATAGGCTTCGGGCATCCAATCTTTTGGTTCGATTTTTATCTCGTTGTCGATTTTTGACTGGAAAATGGCTTCTAAATTTAATATTTCTGACATTGTGGTTTGATTTTATTTGATATTGATTTCGATTTCGATAGGATAGGGCGTTACCCTATCCTATCGCATTTAGCCCTTTCAGGGCTATTTTTTGAAATAACTCTCCGCCATAAACACCTTCCCACCATCATCTGAATGCGTTACGGAGTAGTTAAAACCGTGGTGAATCGAATACGCACCATATTCACCCGCTTTGTTGATAGCGATAAAACCGACTTGAAAATCTTTCGCTTTTTCAGGATTGATTTTAATAATGCGCTCAACGGCAATTTTGCAAGCTTCTAAGGGTGTTTTGCCCATCCGCATCATCTCGACGACCAAATGTGTACCGCAGATGCGAATGACCTCCTCGCCTTGTCCAGATGAGGTCGCCGCGCCAATTTCATTGTCAACGAACAGTCCTGCGCCAATAATCGGCGAGTCACCGACCCTTCCCCGCATTTTGAAGCCCATACCGCTTGTTGTACAAGCACCCGACAAATTGCCCGATGCGTCCAAAGCGATTGTGCCCATTGTGTCGTGGTTGAATGTGCCATCTTCCAAATAATTTGGTGCGAAAGGTCCATGCCCTTGTTTGCCCTTTTTGGCTTTGATTTGTTGTTGTTCGATATTGATAATAGGCTTATATTCAGACTTAATGAGCCATTGTTTATACGTCTTTTTGGCATCGTCTGATAATTCACCCGATTCCTTTTTAAAACCATTGGCTAAGGCAAATTGTTGCGCACCTTCTCCGACAAGCATCACATGAGGCGTTGTTTCCATCAATTTCCGAGCGACAGAAATAGGGTGTTTGATGCGTTCCAAGAAAGCGACTGAGCCGCAATTGGCTTTTTCGTCCATAATACACGCATCGAGCGTCACTTTGCCGTCTCTATCTGGATTGCCGCCCAAGCCAACGCAGCAATTAATGGTGTCTTCGATAGAGTTTGCGCCCGCTTCAACGGCATCTAAAGCTCTGCCATTCGGCTCTCGAAGGGTCTTCCAAGCGACTTTATTGACAGGCAAACCGCTGTCCCAAGTCGAAACCACGATGGGTTTGTTACCTATATTTACTTTTTTAGGCGTTGCAAAAGCTTTTAAGGCGGATAAAAATGGTAGGCTGACTGCTGACCATTGGATGAAATGTCTTCTTGAATACATGGATTGACTTTGATTTATTTGATTAAATAACGTGTCTTTTAAGTTTGATAATGATATTGGGTAAAAGTCTAAAATATTTACAGTTTTTACTACTATTTTCCAAAATTTGCTTTGATTTTGTTCAGAAATGAGTGCCTTTTAGACAAAAGAGGGCAATTCTCTCTTATTTTAAGATTAATAAATAGGGCTATGAATGTCAAACGAATTCATAGCCCCCTAAGTATTTTGAGTATTTTGGCAACTAATGTTGAATCAAAACTTTGGCTTTATACTGTTTCGTTTTTGTTTTAATGGATAAAAAATACAAGCC
Source organism: Saprospiraceae bacterium (assembly GCA_031371355.1). Lineage (GTDB taxonomy): Bacteria > Bacteroidota > Bacteroidia > Chitinophagales > Saprospiraceae > JAAFJT01. The sequence goes on along the minus strand of JANMJN010000880.1, from coordinate 4,831 downwards.
ATTGGGCAGGGTAGTCGTATTTATTTGTCGTTGTATTTTACCCAAATCATACACTTGTCCAAGCATATTTGTCATAAAAATACCCCCCTCAGTAAAAGTGGTGTTTTCAGGCAAATTAAGCTGCAAAACATTTGAAACAGGATTAGGTGAAACGCTAATCTCTTGATAATCAATCTCTTGATTAGAACTTGTACAAGTCATTTTTGATAATCTGTTCCACAATTCATTGTCAAAATTACTAAGCGCATAAAGCGGAATACCAGAAGTTTCACCCATGCGGACAATGACTAAGTTTTGAGATGGCACGACATATATTTTTTGATCATTTTTGCCTAAAGCCGCATACATATCGCTCGGTGCACTGTCCACGATACTGCCTGGGTAAACCAAACGGATTTGCGGGAGCATATATTCACTTTTGCCGTTGAGCCACCACAAATAGCCATAGGACTTGTTCATGGGTTGCGAAGTATTGATGCTCGCTCGCCAATAAGCTGTGTCTCGCAAAAGCCGTTCACCATTCCAAATGCCATTTGCTAAAGCTAAAAGACCAAATCGAGCGGCAGAACGAGGTTTAGAATAGAAAATATGGTCAAGCCATGCCCCTGTAATACCCGTTTTGGCATACAATTTTTGGGTCGTGTATTGATTGATCGTCAAGCCCGAAGCCTTTTCAATCACATCATGCACTAAGTGATAAACGCCGTTGTGGTATGCCCACCGGGTGCCAGGATCGGCTTTATAGATGAGACACTGAGGGGTCGTGCAGTTGTCATCTGGCACACCATCGTCTAAACCAGACGACATAGAAAGTTGATGCACAACCTTAATTTTACCCTCTTGTGTAGGTGTTAAACTTGTCCAACCAACACCCAAATATTTTGAGGTTGAATCTTGAATGTTCAAAATTCCGTCTTGTTGCGCCATGCCCGTCAAAAAACTGGTCAAAGACTTACCCGCTGAAGCCCAATACCAAGCAGAATCTTGTTGAAAAGTGCCAAAATACCATTCCACAGCGATGCGACCGTCTTTGAGAACGATAAAAGCTTTGGTGTTTTTGGTTGTTAAAAATTGGCGCAATGAATCCATTTTGGACGTACACCAATTCATAGAAGTTTGTGGCGAAACGGTTTCCCAAGTATTACCCAGAACAGGTGGGAAATAAAGGTTTTGAGCAAAGCTTATAAAAGAGCTAAGACAAAAAACGAGGACATAAACTTTTTTCATATTTTCCAATTTTAAACTTTTAAACATTAGAACGACCTTTTTATGCGATGGTTTAAAAAGCGAGCCAAAGTCATTTTAAAGAATATGCTTTCAATCGAAAGATGATCCTATTTTTGCAGAAGCCACAGATGCGACGGATTTAACGGATTTTCACTGATTTTCTTTTAGTACCTTACAAAATGACAAAAGAAAATCTGTGAAAATCTGTGAAAATCCGTTAAATCCGTCAAATCTGTGGTCAAAAAATTATTTATCATTTTCATCAAACTCAAATACTCATGAAAAATCGCTTTTTACTCATGCTGTCGCTTTTTTTTCTGTTAAGCACCCCCCTCAGTATAAACGCTCAAAAAAACACTTTTGACCTACTCATTCGCAATGGGAAAGTGATTGATGGCTCTGGAAATCCTTGGTTTCGCGCGGATATTGGCATTGTTGGCAATAAAATCGCAGCCATAGGTCACTTTGATTCTACGGATGCGAAACGCACGATTGATGCCAATGGCATGGTCGTTTCGCCTGGTTTTATAGATGTGCATACACATGCAGAGGACGGTATTAAACGGGTGCCAACGGCAGATAATTTTATTTTAGACGGTGTAACTTCCATCATTACAGGCAATTGCGGCGGTTCAGAAGATAATTTGAGTGATTTTTTCAAAAAAATAATGGATAAAGGTGTGTCTGTCAATATTGGTTCATTCATCGGTCACAACAACGTGCGGCGGCAAGTGATGAAAAAAGCGATGCGCGACCCCACACCCAAAGAACAAGCAGAGATGGAACGCCTTGTTGAAAAAGCAATGAAACAAGGTGCAGTAGGTTTGTCAACTGGTCTGATTTATATTCCTGGCACGTATTCCAAAACGCCCGAAGTGGTGGGTTTGGCGAAAGTGGCGGCTCGATATGGCGGTATTTACACCTCACATATCAGGAATGAAGGCGAAAAGGTGGAAGATGCCATTGCTGAAGCCATTACGATTGGGCGTGAAGCGCAGATTCCCGTAGAGATTTCGCATTTTAAAATATCTTTCAAACCGCTTTGGGGCAAAAGTACGGAGACGGTGGCGATGGTCGAAAAGGCACGTCAAGAAGGTATTGATGTCAATATTGATCAATATCCTTACACCGCCAGCAGTACGAATATGGGTACCATGCTGCCCAGTTGGGCATTGGCAGACGGTGATTCTGCAATGAAGGCACGTTTTGAAGACCCCTCAATACACACGAAAATCAAAGCCGAAATGATTGAAAGTTTGAAAAAAGACCAGCGAACAAATTGGGATTATGCCGTAGTCGCTCACTGTGTTGCAGACCCGAAAATGGATGGTAAAACGGTTTCAGACATCAATATACTGAGGGGTCGCCAACCGACTGCCGAAGAGGAGGTAGAGACAGTTTTTGAACTTTTAGCAAATGGTGGTGGGCAAATGATCTACCACAAAATGAGCGAAGAAGATGTTGACATCATTCTTAGATATCCAAACACGATGATTGCAAGCGATGCGGGTGTTCAAGTGTTTGGGTTTGGTGTGACGCACCCACGCGCTTATGGCACGAATGCCCGTGTGCTGTCGCGTTATGTACGTGGGCGCAAAACATTGACCCTTGAAGATGCCATTCGGCGCATGACTTCTCTGCCGGCACAACGGTTTCGGATTGACGATAGAGGCTTGTTGCGGGTTGGTTATGCGGCGGATATTCTTGTTTTTGATGAAAAAATAGTGAATGATAAAGCGACTTATGAACGTCCACATGCCTATTCCGTCGGTTTCCATTGGGTTGTGGTAAATGGGAAAGTGACTGTTGAAAAAGGGCAACACAATGAGGTAAAAGCGGGACAAATTATATTAGGAAAGGGTTTTTTGAAGTAAAATTGACGAATATCCATGAAAAAAACGAGAATCTATTCGTATCTTTGTGCATTAACGGTAATTGAAGAAGATTTTTTAAATCTTTATTTTATTTATACGTAAAAATAATCTTATTTTTTCACTAATCATTAAATTTTACCATCTATGAATTCAAGAGCGAAATTTCTTATTTTTCTTGCCTTCTGTATTTCCTTAACTTCTTGTGTTTCAAAAAAACAGTTTTTGAAATCTCAAGATGATTTAAAAATTGCCAATGAGCAATTGGGCAAATGTGGCGAAAGCCTGAGTGACTACATGAAACGCCTTTCAGCTTGTAACCAAGAAATTGAAAGACTTAAAGGTGAAATCAAGTCAGCACAAGGAACGGTGCAAGTACGTGAAGAACAGATTAAAGATTTGAAAGACCAAATCGAAGACATTAGAAAAGCACGCGACAAACAAGTGCAACAAGTCGGTGATTTAACAGTTTTATCACAATCTGCAATTAATAATATTAAAACGACTTTAGACCAGTTGGAAGGTAAAGACAGATATATCAAGTACCTTCAAGCAGCTAAAACTCAAGCCGATTCTATCAATTTGGCTTTAGCGGTTAACTTAAAAAGCGTTTTAAAACAAGGCATTGATGACCAAGATGTGGACATTAAGGTTGACAAAACGGTTGTATTTATCAACTTGTCTGACAAAATGCTTTATCAAAGCGGTAGTGCAAACATCACAATAAGAGCGAATGAAGTTTTGGGCAAAATTGCTCAAATCGTCGCATCAAGACCAGATGTTGAGGTGATGGTTGAAGGCTATACCGACAATGTGCCCATCAAAAATGCTTGTTTGGAAGACAACTGGGATTTAAGCGTCAAACGTTCTACAGCTGTTATTCGCGCCTTACAAAAGAATTTCAAAATTGATCCAAACAAACTCATCGCTGCGGGTCGTGGCGAATACAATACTTTGGCAGACAATGCAACTGCGGATGGTCGCGCTACAAATCGTCGTACACGCATCATCATTATGCCTAAGTTGAATCAGTTTTATGATTTGTTGAACCCTGCGAATGTGCCGGGTGCGGGTAAATAAGGATTTTAAAATGCCTTATTTTAAAATACAAGGACTTGGTAGTATGTGCTACCAAGTCCTTTTTTTGTACTTTTATGCGTATTTTATCCTCCATTTCTCGCATTTTAAATCAATTTATATGAAACACGAAGTTATTTCTTTTGATGAATCTAAAATTCGCAAAATTTGGCACAACGAAGAATGGTATTTTTCAGTTGTTGATGTCATTGGTATTCTGACCGAAAGTGCCGACCCAAAGCGGTATTGGAGTGTCTTGAAAGTGAGAGAACCTCAACTTACTACATTTTGTAGTAGTTTGAAATTAATGGCAACAGATGGCAAGCAACGTCTTACAGACTGCGCCAATACTGAGGGGGTCTTACATTGATAATCAATATTTTATGCAAATTATTTAAACAAAAATTCACTTATTATGCAAATGTCAACTAAAAACATCCGTCTTTACGCACTGCTGAGTAGTGCATTTATCCTTATGTCAGCCGCTTCTTGCAAAAAAATGCAGGGTACTGACACACCGATAACGACGACAACACCGCCCCGTTTTTTCTACACACCCGACAAATTTGTAATGGGTGCAGACTTGTCTTACGTCAATCAAATACAAGACTATGGCGGCGTTTACAAAGATTCAACGAAAGTAAAAGACCCTTATG
>JANMJN010000105.1:0-10067 GCA_031371355.1 Saprospiraceae bacterium | reverse complement strand
GGGATAAAAAAACTTGAAATACCTTTTGAGACAGCCTCACTATCCACTATAATGAAAAATACCCTTTTTGCTTTTTTACTGCTGGTTATTGTCATTGGTTGTCAAAAAAACGCAAACCCGACAGGCAGCAATCGGATACTGGCAACAGTTTATAATAGGTCGTTGTACTTGAGCGACATGGAGGGTATGTTTTCAGAAAATGCAACACGAGAGGATAGTTTGCAAGTCATCAATGCCTTTTGTGACCGTTGGATTCGTGAGCAACTCGTTATGACTGAAGCAGAACGCAATATACCAAAGGATTTGAACCTCGACGAATTGGTGAAAAAGTATCGTGAATCGCTTATTTTAAGCAATTATGAAGAACAATTGACTCAAATAGGTTTGGATACGACGATTACAGATGATGAACTGCACACTTTCTACGAAAAAAATAAGGATCAATATCAACTCGAAACGCCCATTGCACGGTGCTACTTTTTAAAGATTCCGAAACCAGCACCGCAATCTGATAGTTTGTCGAAATGGTGGAATGCACCCAAGTCCGGCGACCATCTCACAAAACTGAAAAACTATGCCAAAGTTCATGCGAAGGCTTATATCTTAGAAGACTCTGTCTGGACAAGGGTTGATAAAATCGCAGAAATGCTGCCTAAAGGCATACTTTCAACGGAAAACATGTCTCGTGACAAAGAATTGACGATGAAAGACGATGATTTTCAATACTATTTTAGGGCTTTGGGTGTGATGAACAAACAAGAAATTGCACCTTTGTCGTTTATTAGAGAACAAGCATCGAAATATATCCTGCATCAACGGAAGATTCAGCTATTGGAAAAGAAAAAACAAGAGATGTACGATACAGAATTGCGAAAAAATAATGTCAAAATTTATAGTTATTAAGATAATGATGAAAAAAATAGTTTTGTTTTTATGCCTCGTTTTGAGTTTAACCAAAATGACCGCTCAGAGAGAATTGGTTGACAAGGTGGTCGCTAAGGTCGGCGATGAATACGTTTTGTTGTCTGAAGTTGAAGAACAGTTTTCTTATGCGAAAGACCAACGCAAGGATTTGCCCGATAACTACCGTTGCCTTGTCCTTGACCAGATTTTAGTCACTAAACTGCTTGTTGCACAAGCGAAAATTGACTCTTTATATCCCAAAGACGAAGAATTGGAGCAGCAATTGACCGCTCGTTTCGATAAAATTCTGGATTATATGGGCAACAATGAGCAGCAATTTATAGACTACTACGGTCAAACTCCCGGTACGATGAAGGAATCTATGCGAGACGATATGCGTGACCAAATCATGGGCGACAAAATGAAAGCTAAGGTATTGGCTGATGTCGTTGTGACACCTTCCGAAGTTCGCGAGTTTTTCGATAAAATCCCGAAAGACAGTTTGCCATATTTCAACCAAGAAGTTGAAATATCAGAAATTACACATAAGGCAAAACCGAATGATGTTCAGAAAAAATTGGCAAAAGATAAATTGACGGATATCCGCGAGCAAATAACAAGCGGCAAAGTCCCTTTTGAAGATTTGGCTAAAAAATTCTCTCAAGACGTCGGTTCAGGACGGGAAGGCGGTGACTTAGGTTGGGCTAAACGTGGTAAATTTGTACCCGAATTTGAAGCGGCGGCTTATAAACTGGAACCAGGTCAAATGTCAGAAGTGATTGAAACAGAGTTTGGTTTCCATATCATTCAACTTCTTGAAAGACGCGGCAATACGATTCATACACGCCATATTTTGATAAAACCAGAGGTAACTGATGAGGATTATCAATTGGCACGTCATACATTGGACTCTGTTCGGCAACTTTTGGTCAAAGATTCGATGCTGTTTTCTTATGCCGTTAAAACATATGGCGACAAAAACGCTCAAAGCTACCATAACGATGGTCGTATGACAAACCCTGCGTCAGGTAATAATATTTTTGAAACCCGCGATCTTGACCCGGATACGTATTTTGCCGTTGATACCATGAAAGTCAACAGCATCAGCAAACCGATTGAAGTGGCTTTGCCAACGGGTGAAAAAGAATATCGCCTTGTAAAATTGAACTCTAAGACAGTACCGCATAAAGCAAATTTGTCGCAAGACTATAACAAAATACAAATGGCAACAGTGGAGCAAAAGAAAAGCCAAGCCCTTGTAAAGTGGATCGAACGCCGTGCGCAAATTACTTTTGTACAGATTGACCCAATGTTCAGCAAGTGTCCGAATTTGGATAAATGGTTGAAAAAAGCAAATCCATAGTTGGCATAGGACAAAGGTAAAAAAAAAGGGGCAAAACGTGAATGAAACGTTTTGCCTCTTACTTTTTGCCCATTGCCCTTGCTATTATTGTTGTTGAGCAGCCGCATCATAATCAATCAAAGGCACAGAGGACGGTTCAAGCGTCATTTGCACCGCATGATTATCTTGAAAAACATGACCATTTTCATAGCCGACAGAGACAAAAACGCTCAATGATTGATTGGCAGGACCTTTAAAAGTGCCTTTGACGGGGCTGCAATCGTTGAAATGCCGCCCTACTGCCAAGACAATGTGTTGGTCACTCACCCACGTATTATTTGTCGGGTCAATACCCACCCAGCCTGTTGACGGCAGATAGACCTCAACCCAAGCGTGGGTAGCCCCTGCACCCCGAACCCCGTCTTGGTTTGGACAGATATAACCACTCACATACCGCGATGGAATCGAAGTAGAGCGCAACATCTCTAACAAGACATGCGCAAAGTCTTGACAAACACCTGATTTATGCTCAAGGATTTCGTCCACCGTTGTCTCGATGGTTGTAATACCTTTTTTATATTCAAATTTGTCAAAGATATATTCTGAACAGCGTTGAATGAACATGGCTGGCGTGTCACGGCTGTGGCGAAGGTCATTGACCATAACGTTCAGTTCCTCCTTTGCCTTGATAGATTCAGGTTTGGCAAGGTCAAGTATCTTCAAATCGTTTGAAATCACCCCCCTCAGTATTTCCCAGTCTGAAAACTTAGATATAGCAACAGGATTTATATTTGTTAAAGATTTGACATTCACAATCAATTGACTGTCAATGACTAACTCTTTATGTGGCTCATTGACGACAAACCAACCGACGGTATTGCCCCAATAGTCAGGGAACAGATTTACTGAGGGGTCGCCTGTAATGACTAATTTCTGACTCTGCAATTCCTGTTCTGGATGAGCGTATGGAAATATTTTTATCTGATTCGCACTATCACGAACAGGTCGGTCATAAGTGTATTTTGTAATGTGATGTATTTTGAATAGAGGCATGATGTCAAGTTATCCGAAGTATTTTAATTCGCATTCTTCTTTTTGTGCAAAATAATTGAAAGAAAGTGGATGTCAAGAAATTGAAAGTTAATTATACGCAAAGTAACTTTGGCTTAAAGCACGACTAAAGCCTGACAGATCTTTTTTTACCTCTGCCAAAAAATCGTGTAAACCTTTTTCTGAAATACTTTCGATATCAGAATATTCAACCATGGAGCGCAAGCGACCGATGATCCTTTGCAATTTAGGCGTTGCTTCTATATTCTCGCCCGACATACCGCGAATGATACGGTCAAGACGAATCAAACAATAGAGAACGGAGCGTGGAAAATGGGTATTCAACAGCGTCATGTTTACAACATTCTGACCATCTAAACCCGTACGATACGACTTCATATAGAGTTCATAGCCACTCAATGACAATAACAAATTTCGATAATAGGGTATTTCCTCTGAATCGTCCAAGACATAGTGTTTATCATTGAATTTAACATCCAAAATATCCACAGTTTGGATGGCTCGTTCAATAAATTTGCCGAGATTCATAAAATTCCAGCCTTGTCCCCTAGGCATTGTGACTTCTATAACGCCATAATAAAGCAAACAACGGTCAATCAATGCGCTCAAAACAGCCACTTGTTCGTCGTTTTCAATGGCTTTGTCTATTTCAGGACTATTAACATAGTGATAAAATTCATTCATACACTCCCAGGCTTCTTTCGTAATGTGGTCTTGCATACCCCGCGCATTCTCACGTGCACGAGCGATGATGTTGCGTATCGAATTATGATTGTCTCGATTCGTTATCATATACATCAGCACATCGTCAGAGTTATTGCTGAATGCCGCCATTTGTTCTTCTGGCATATGGGCAAACACCTTCAATACAGGCTTCCAACTGAATGCCTCTTCCCCTGTTTGGTCGAGTGAGGTAATAAAATTTATTTTCAGCATCCTCAAGATGCCATCTGTGCGCTCAACATAGCGCGTCATCCAATATAATGAATCTGCAATCCGACTTAACATATAATAGTTTTATTTTTTGGTTTCTCTGGCAATTTGAAACACTACGTACCGGATACTTAAAAAGTATCCGGTACGTGTACGCTACAAAAATTATCAAAGAATCTTTTTTTTTTGGAAAATTGACCCCCTCAGTATGAATAGGGATAATAGTGAAATATGAATGATGAATTTGTAAAACGTTGATTTTGAATATTTTGCAAATTCATCATTCATCATTCATCATTATTTTCTATTCTTCTAACACCCAAGTATCTTTTGAACCACCGCCTTGCGATGAATTGACAATCAAAGAACCTTCGCGCATAGCGACGCGCGTTAAACCACCTGGAACGACTTCAATGCCGTTCGGACCACATAAAGCATAAGGGCGTAAATCAACATGTCGCGGCTGTAAACTATCGCCAAACAGACATGGCACTGTCGAAAGTTTTATAATAGGTTGAGCGATAAACGAGCGTGGGTCTTCCAAAATGGCTTTTTTAGTATCCTCTAATTCTTGTTCCGTGGCTTTATCGCCCATCACCATACCGTAACCACCCGATTCATTGGTGCGTTTGACAACCATCTTGTGTATATTTTTGAAAACATGCTCGAGCTCGTCGGCAACTTGCATTCTGTAAGTGGGTACGTTTTTCAAAATCGGTTCTTCGTTCAAGTAATATTTAACCATATCAGGCACATAAACACATATCGCTTTATCATCTGCGACACCATTACCGATGGCATTGACAATGGCTACGGTCCCTTTCCGATAAGCCGACATCAAGCCAGGAACGCCTAACAAGCTATCGCTTTTGAACACAAGCGGGTCGAGATACTCATCGTCCACACGTCTGTATATGACATCAACTTGCCGCAGTCCACGTGTTGTTTTCATAAAAACTTTATGATCATTGACGACCAAATCACGCCCTTCCACCATTTCAATACCCATTGAGCGCGCTAAAAAAGTATGCTCATAATAAGCTGAATTGAAAATACCCGGGGTCAAAAGCACGATATTAGGATTACTAATCGCACCAGGAGCCAGTGATTTTAAGTTTTTATGCAACAAAATGGGGTAATCCGCCACACGCCGCACACCGCTATCAACAAACAAGTCAGGGAAAAGCCGCTTTGTTACTTCACGGTTCTCCAACATATAACTGACACCAGAAGGTGTCCGCAAATTGTCTTCTAAAACATAATACGTACCATCTGAATCACGAATCAAGTCAATGCCCGCGATGTGTACATATATATTGTGTGGTACATCAATTTTGTCCACTTCACGCATATAATGTGGGCAACTGATAATCAAATCGGCAGGGACTATGCCCTCCTTGATGATATTTTGGTCGTGATAAATATCATGCAAAAACATATTCAAGGCTTTGAGTCGCTGTTTAACGCCTGTCTCTATATGTGTCCACTCACTTGCTTGAATGATACGCGGAATGATATCGAAAGGAAAAATACGTTCGATGCCTTCATTTTCAAAATAAACGGTAAACGTAATACCTTGATTCATAAAGAGTTCCTTCGCCAATTCTTCTTTGCGGTGCAATGCAGTCGTAGGGAGTTGACTTAAGGTTTTTACAACAATATCATAATGCTGCCTAAATACCCCCTCAGTATCAGTTGCCATTTCATCCCAAAAAGTTGGTCGTGGCTGGTAGATGTCAAAAAGTTGATTCTTCTTATTCGTCATATTTTGTACTTAGTTTTAAAGCAAAAATAAGTAGCTTTTCTGGATTTGGTGAATGTCGGCATTCATACCGAGGAATCAAAATAAATACAATAGTAATTCATTTTTAATAGAATAAAAAAAGGCATGGTGCATATTTTGCAGAATAATAAAAATTGAAATTTCAAATTCTTGAAAAAATAAAATCTAACTTTTATGTACAAGTTAATGAATAGATAATCATATAAAGTTTCCGATGGCTCATTTCATCAGTCATTATGCCCTTCAAATTTCCATAGACTGAAGCATCGCCAACATCTTTTGTTGAATCAAATGAACGGCTTTGAGTGGACGTAACATCACCTTAAAGTCAACAATCTGTCCCGCACTGTCGCAAGTCAGCATGTCCACACCATTGACGATGATACCGTCAATAAAGACTTGAAACTCCAATACGGCATTCTGTCCACTCGCTACTTCACGCACATATTTAAACGTGTCATTGCAAATGACCATTAAAGCCGCGGTCAAATACATGGTTGTAATCTCTTTACCAACCTGCGGTGAATGAAGAATCGGTGAGTGAAAAACGACGTTGTCCGCCAATAACGCATCGAGCGCAGCCGTATCTCTATTCGTTACAAGTTGGTGCCATTGAGCAATTGTTTGAGTTATCATAAAAATAGATTTTAAGATGATATTTAACGTGATGTTTATGAGCTATTTGGACATGCCAAAGTAGCATTATTTATTCAGAATATAAGAAGGTTTGATGCGTTGATATTAAATCAAAACTTTAAAAGAAATTGGGTGATATTGGATAATAAAGTGACATCAATCATCCACTTAACCAATCTTAATCATTTTCCTCCCCCTCAGTATGATACCAATTTTGCAAAAAAAGAAAACGCTCCTATGACTTACAAAGACTATTATAAAATACTCGGTGTGGACAAAACGGCTTCTGCTGATGTCATCAAAAAAGCTTACCGCAAACTCGCAATGAAGTATCATCCCGATCAAAACCCTGGTGATAAAATCGCTGAAGAAAAATTCAAAGAAATAAATGAAGCCAACGAAGTCTTATCGAACCCCGATAAACGCAAACGCTACGATGAGTTTGGCGAAAACTGGGAATACTTTGAAAAAAGCGGTGGCAATAGGCAACAACAACAAAGCAACAGAGGTGGTCAGCAGTCTAATTTTACGGCTGATGACTTTGCTGATGATGCTCATTTCAAGGATATTTTCGAAAAATTCTTTGGTGGCAGCTTCGGAGGTATGGGTGGTGGCTCTGCTGGGCAACGTTATTCCGCGAATCATACGGCACGCGGTGTCAGCTATGAAGCCGAGTTACAGATTTTATTAGCCGACTCTTTCCACGGTGTTAAACGTATTTTGGAACTTGAAAATCGGCAAATAGCCATTACACTCAAAAGAGGCATTGCCGACGGGCAAAAAATCCGCATTCCAGAAAAAGGTGGACGTGGTGTCAATGGTGGAAAAGATGGTGATTTATTTGTCACAATTCGCCTTGTCCGTGACCCATTTGTGGAGCGCAACGGCGATGATTTGTATGTGACGCTGAATGTGGATATTTATACGGCATTGCTAGGCGGCAAAATGAATCTGAAAACTTTTCATGGTACAAAAAGCATAACCATTAAAGAAGAAACAGACAATGGCAGTACGTTGAGACTGAGGGGTTTGGGTATGCCAAAATATGAAAACCCTAAGGAATTTGGCGATTTATATGCTAAAATCAACATCAGAATGCCTAAAAATCTGTCTGAAAAGGAAAAAGCACTTTTTAAAGAATTGGCTGAAATGAGGCAAACGCAGACTGTATAATGGTTCAATTAGGTACGTCATTCACCATTTATTTATTCACAATTCACTATTAATGAGACAATGTTAAAAATATATGATTATCTCGACGAAGTCTTAGCGACACAACAAATCAGGCAGACGCACCATCGCCAAAAGTTGATTTATTACGCGAGTGACATCATGGAGCGTATGGGTGCCGATATATCGGCAAGCGATTTCACCGATACCCTTTTTCGGACGTTTAAGGTGTGCTCTGCTTTGGATATTCCCATCAATGATAATTTTAAAAAAATCTATCGCTACAATGGTGAGCATCTCATAACCGATTGGCAAATATCGGCTTTGGCATGTTATCTTTTGATGCTCAATGGCAATCCGCAGAACCCCTCAGTAGCGAAGGTGCAATTGTATGCCGCATTTCATTCCAAGTAAATTGTACCCTTATTTCAAATCAGCACTGCCAAACAGAACAGAAAAAGACTTGCACCAAATCAGCACTTTGCGCTTTTTATCGGTGTCCACACTGCTATCAACATTCAGTTGATAAGTTCCATTAATGACTTTATTGGTGATTTCAGTATAATTCGAAGCACCTAAATCCTCTGACAAATAAACCCTCAAATCGGGACCTGAATCTGTTTTGAAATTATCAAAAACAAGATATTTTTTGCCACTCGCATCTTTTGACAGTTTTACGGTTCCGGTTGTGGTATGAGCAGAACCTGTAAATGTTGCTTGATAAATAGTCGTTAATCCGTCCAGAATAGTCGTTGACGGTGGGTTAGTCACTTCCTTTTTGCAAGAAAACGCAAGGACACTAAAAAGAATAACCGTTAGGGAAATGGATAGTTTTTTCATTTTACTCATTTTTAAAAAATGTTAAACATTAGGTGTAAAGATGTCAACTTGAATTGTTTCACCACAAAATTGAGGTATTTTTATCACGTAAATATAACGAACACCATTTTATCTATCCGTTGCAACTCAATTCCCTAAAAACGTCCTACTTTTATCCCAAAATAATACAAAATTTGAGCCAGCAAGTCTTTTTAATAACGCCACCTTTCACGCAACTGAATACGCCGTATCCTGCAACAGCGTATATCAAAGGTTTTTTGAATACTAAAAACATCTCTTCTTTTCAAGCAGATTTGGGCATTGAAGTCATTTTAGCTTTGTTTTCAAAACAAGGTTTGACCGATTTGTTTGCTCAAATTGCAACGTCGAATCAAGTGCTTTCTGACAATGCGCAACGCATCATTGCCTTGAAAGACGATTATATTTATGCTATTGATGCCGTTATTTTGTTTTTACAAGGTAAAAACCCGACACTTTCTCACTTAATTTGTCAAGAAGATTTTCTACCAGAAGCATCTCGTTTCGCTCAGCTCTACGACCTCGATTGGGCTTTTGGCACTATGGGAACGCAAGACAAAGCCAAACATTTGGCAACACTTTTCCTTGAAGATTTGTCCGATTTAATCATGGAATGTGTGGACGCACATTTTGGATTCAGCCGTTATGCCGAGCGTTTGGCGCGGTCTGCCAACAGTTTTGATGAACTATATGCCGCTTTACAAGCAGATTACACCTATATTGACACTATTTTCATCAAAATACTGAGGGGGGCTATTTCTGAAATTAAACCCAAAGTTGTAGCCATCAGTGTTCCGTTTCCAGGCAATCTATACAGTGCGTTGCGTTGTGGGCAATGGCTCAAAAAACATCATCCTGATATAAAAGTCGTTATGGGTGGCGGCTTTGCGAATACGGAGTTGCGGTCTTTGTCGGACGCCCGGGTATTTGAATTTTTTGATTTTATTACACTCGATGATGGCGAAGCACCTTTTGAAAATGTATTGGAACATATTGATAGTAAACGCCCTGTTGTACTTTTAAAACGCACCTTTACGCTCATCAACGGAAAGGTCGAATATATCAATAATAGTTTTACAAAAGACTATAAACAAGCAGATGTCGGCACGCCCGATTACAGCGACCTATTATTGGATAAATATATTTCAGTTATAGAAATTGTGAACCCTATGCACCGTATGTGGAGCGACGGGAGATGGAATAAACTGACGATGGCGCACGGCTGTTATTGGGGGAAATGCACTTTTTGTGACATTTCTTTGGATTATATTAAGCTTTATGAACCTGTTGCAGCCAATTTGTTGTGTGATAGAATAGAGGAGTTAATCGCCCAAACGGGTCAAAATGGCTTTCATTTTGTGGATGAAGCCG
>JANMJN010000099.1:0-7159 GCA_031371355.1 Saprospiraceae bacterium | reverse complement strand
CTTGTCATCCACATATATCACCCAAGCATCCATTTTGCCATTACCTTTACTTTTTGTACTGCCGACCAACACAAAATTGCCATTTGGCAACGATGCGATAGATTCTAATTTATCATTTTCTTCGCCACCGTAACGGCGTTCGGTCACCTCTTGACCAAATGGGTTGAGGATGATTAAATAACCATCTGACCCGCCTTTGGTTTGTGAAAAGGTTTCGCCAACAGCATACACATTGCCATTTAAAGCCTGTATCGCTTGATAAATCACTTCGTTTTCTGTCCCGCCTATGATGCGTTCTGCATTTTTGCTCAGTTGTTGTGCCATGATAATTGGCGAGTAAAGAAGCGCAAGGAATGTGATGATATTTTTCATGTTTTTGAAATTTGAATTGTTTCATTTGATTTTAAGAGCAACCCGGCAGTGTCGCCCGCGCTCGTAAATATTTCGTACATCGAGGTAACCGTTTTTGGCGAGAGGTAGCCCTCATTGTGCCCGAAATTCAACAATTATTGGCACAATTGAGCCTTCGCTCCTTGTTGCGGTCGAAAAGGCGACTTGATTCATTGAAAAATTGGTATCCGCAGAAGGTATCATTATATCACCCAATAGTTTGTGAAAATAGGCATCAAAATCACCGTTCCATTGCTGTACTTTTTGACAAAACTTCTGGAATCCCCATATTTTCCTTGTCGAAAATAAAATACACACCCTATCCGTCCCTGTATAATCCACTTTCATCACTTTATTCGGATTCGGCAAAACAACGTGTGCACCGTCCAACATCATCAAGGGCGATTCGTACAAACCTTTGTATTGCCGCCCAAATTCCTCGTTGCGTGGAAACATAATTTTCACTTCGTTGCGTGGATTTACGCTGATGATATATATGTACGCCCCGCCTATTTTTGACGTCAATGACAGTTGAAACGCATCGCCCACCCGCCAATCTTTTTTCAAAACGGCATAATGTTCCCCGATTTGTTCGACGCCAATGGCTTCAAATATGGGTTCTCGGTTGTCCGTCCAACGATTTGTAAAGTAATTTATACCGAAGCTACCCGATAGTTCAACCAACACACGCGGCGTTTGAACACCAATGCTTTCATCTTTTTTTATCTGCTTAGCTTCTGATTTCGTTACCTGTTTTTTATCTGTTTTAGGCGGCATTTGGCTTGAAATCGTTGCTTTTTCGGACGTTTCATTAGGCATTGTGCGAGCAATTGAAGGACGGACATTTGTTTTTTCAAACCCAGTTTCTGTTACCACAAGCGGTTCGGCAGCCGTGCCGTTTTTGTCCAAATAAATGACAAAAGCATAGCGACAATATTCAGCCATGTCTTTGTATTTGATATTTATAAAACCTTCTCGTCCCCACACTTTGCCCCAACTATTCATCAGCGTAAAACAGGCGGCATTGTCATCGTAACCCACGACCACCATCGCGTGACCTTCAACAGGCTCTTTACCCAAACTTGGATTCCAATAATCAGCTTCGCGCAGCGACATAAATTGGGCATTTATTTTTAAACCGATTGCCACGGGTTTTCTTTTTGCCAATAGTGTGCGTAAAAAAAACACTTTCATATCCCCCTCAGTATTTTTGTCAAAAAGACGACTGTAATCGGCAATCTGATTGCCTTTTGCCCTTTCTTTTAGGCTATTTTCAGGTCTAACATAACAATCTTCCACTTTAAAATCAAATTCTCGAGCCAGGCAATTGCCTCTTGTTTTCAGTAACTCCAACGCTTCGGTCATATTCGTTAGCGATTGACAATTGCTTTCGCTTCCTCTGATTTGATTGTAAACAAACAGCGCAGAAAACGCTTCTTCTGTTATTTTCCTCGTGTCTGTTTCGTTGTTTTGAATTTCTTTTTCTATCGTCATCAAACCGTAACCCACCGACCAACCCACGCAAGAAGAAATGCGTCCTTGATTCCCAGGCATCGGACAATACGGTTTTAAATTGATGCTGCGCGGCAAATCGCCTTTGCTGCTCGGCAATACCACTGTACTTGTCGTATCGTAACCCGCATCGTCGTCCGCCAAGCCCGTCGCGTATTGTGCTTTTGTAACGTTGTTACAAAATACAACAATAGCGACTAAAAATCCATGTTTTAGATATTTGAACAGCATCATTTTAGGTTTTTTGAGTGATACTTTTTTTGTCATTGCGAGGAACGAAGCAACCTTTTGTATTTAGAGTAAACTTGATAACCCGTACTTTCTGCGTCCATCAAACAGATTGCTTCGTACCTCGATGACGAAGTGAACCAGATTATTGCGGTATATACCCTTGCTTTATCGTTTTTTTGACCCCCTCAGTATTCGGGTTATTTTGAACAGGTTTTTGCTTAATATTCTTCGGATTATTCTGTTGTTTCAATGTTGATTTGCCTTCAACACCAAATTCAGTATTGTTTTCTGGAATATTTTCGGTGCGTATTTCTCCCTTTTCAATATGGATATCATCTGTTGGCAGTGGTTTCTTTTTCCCCGTATTGCCATTCTGATTGTCGCCATTTCCAGTGTTATCCCCGCCGTTTTTGTCCCCATTATTATTGTCCCCATTGTTGTCCCCATTGTTATTGCCGCCAATGTTGGTGTTATTATTCAAACTGCCGTCCCGCGATGGGTGCATTTTTACATCTGTCCGAATCGTCGTTGTGCTGCTCACCTCCGTCCATGTTGGCAATTTGTGTGGTGCGACCAAATTCTGTTGTATGTATTGGTCGTTCATATAAAGCTTTTCAAATTTCAAACTTTTAAAATGTTGAGACAACTCACCCGCCGCTTTTATCAAATCCATCAACACCAACAGCAATGCACTGCCGTCTTTTTCCGTCACATCTGCCAGGGTTTGTTGAAAATTGGCTTTATAAAAGTCCTCCAAACCATCAATTTTACCTTTCAAGCCATTGGCATACATATCAGGAAACTTATTAATCATTTTCACTTTCTCTCTATCCGTAAAATCTTGTTTGATTTCGAGCATAATCTGATTAAATTTTGCGCCCGTTTTGTCATAAGCCATTTGCACCCGCCGCACATCTTTCACACTGTAAGCATTTTGTCGGGCAATAAAGTCGCGCGTATCGGTTTCCATTTGATTTTTAAAATCATTGAACCGCACCATAAAATCGCTCGTTTTAAACTTTTGAATGGCATTGCCGACCGCAATTGTTTGGCTGTTTACGCCACCCGTTGGTGGCACAGTTGATCCATCATTGGTTTGTGCTTGTAAAACCCCAAAATTTATGACTAACAGGCTGATTGAATAGATGACCGTTTTCATTTTTCTATTATTTTTATGGATGAATTTTTAATTTTGTTCTATTGTAAGGTGTCTTTTTAGGTGTTTTGTTTAATGATTTCAAGACAAAAGTTTCGACTTTTTTATAAAAACAAAACCTACCCCCCTCAGTATTTTTCTTACCATCATCGTCCGCCCCAAGCATAACACACGTGAATTTCGCCGATAGGTCCCAATCCTGTCCATCGAGAACCCAAAGGAATACCGCCACCCAAACCAATTTTCACTTGACCCGCATCTAAACCAATAGATTCGCTGAGAATTGAACCCGTTTCGATATTGAGCGTATTAGCACCTAAATTATAACCCGCACCCACCCAAAAAGAGGCGCTAATTTTGGCGCGTAAATGGGCATCAAAACTGAATTGTTTGTAATTTGGCAAATAACGCAACCAGATAGACGGTTCTAAATACGCCCCGTCGTTGCCGAAAAAAGGGGCATCAAAATACATCCCGCCGACAGCACAAATTTCTCTCGGTTTTTGAATAGATAAAGGTTGGTTTTCCGAATTATTCAAAAAAATCCGATTGCCCAACAGCTGCGGCGTTGAGATACCGACATAAAAAACCTTGTCGTGATGATAATACGCACCGATGTTTAAGTCAGGAATAAATTGCCTTTTATTGTCAACAAGAATGTTTTCGGCGGCAGCAATCGTCGCAAGATTGGCGTGAAAATATTGAATCCCCGCACTCAAACCAATGCTCAAAAACCGATTATCCATGCGACTTAACGACATTTTATAGGCGAATTGCCCATTAATGCCCATCAGTCCAATGTCGCCCGTTTTATCGTTCATCAATTGTGCGCCCACCAATATGTTTTTATCAATCGGCAAACATTCCCAATTTAACACCTGCGTTATTGGCGCACCTTCCACGCCAATCCATTGATACCGATAGGTCGCACTGATGGAATTGTTGTATTCACTGATCAAATAATTCGTGCTCGGCATCGCGGGATTAATCATTGCTGTTTGCTCACGATAAATCGTAAAAAGCGGCGACTGCCCCCTCAGTATCGGCGATGTAAAAAGCCATAGGATGAGTAATTTTTTCATTTTCATTTAGTTTTTAATGATGATTTTTTTCCCTTAATAAACAATATAAAAAATGCTTGCCAACGGCTTTAACGATTTCCCCTTTGGGTCTTGCGCTTGAAAAAGATAATAATAAGCCCCAGCAGGCAAGAGTTTATTATGAATAGTGCCGTCCCATGCCGTTGTATTTTTATAATTTTTGAATGTCAAAATCGTATTCCCCCACCGATTCAGAATCTGCAACTCATTTTCTGGATAATCTTCAATTTTTTCTATCTTAAAAACCTTTGCATCGCTTAATGCTGTCGGTGCCAGCAACTTAGGTAGCGTCACAAGCGGGTAATGTGCATCAAACAGCACATCAATTGTGTAAGGAACGGGCGGAGAACAGAGGTTCGGACACTTCAAATTGCAAACGGTCAACTCAAAGGCATCTCGCCCGTTAAAATCATCGTTTCTATTGTATTTCAAACGTTTACCATCGCTTAGTTTTTCTAATATGCCATGCTTCGGCGGCTTTGTAATATTGATTTTTACATCTGTTATGAGGTTTAAATTAGACCCCGCGACTTGCCCCAAGTGTATGGTTTTACTGGTTTCGCCAACTTTTAAGGTCAAACCATCTGTTTGCAACTCAGGCGCCACTTCATGCTGAATGATAAAGGTATCCGTGACGAAAAAAGGGCAAGCAGTGGTTGATAAAAGCCATACAACCATCGTTTTTCCTTGCGGCAAACCTTTGACAAGCGTTGTCGGCGATTTTAGTTTATCAAAAACGACCCCCTCAGTACTGCGCCATTGTCCGAACACAGAATGACTCGTTTTATAGTTTGACGTGATACTAATTTCTGAACTATTGCAAATGATAATCCTTTTCACTGTGTCCGTTTTCGTCTTTTGCACCCCGACGACTTGAACATTTACGGGCCCAAATAATTCCGTTCGACAAGAATCTAAGGCAATGGCAACAAAATAATCGCCCGAATTCAGTACCGACGGATTGGCTATCCGCAGTGTCGAATCGGTCGTTACAGTGTCTTTCATTGGCGTTCGCCAAAAGTATTTTACCCCATTTCCCTTTACCCGCGATGCTTTTATGACCAATTCCTTTTTTTCTGCACAAATGCTGTCAGGTGCTTGCAAGAACAGCGGTTCGGACAAGGTTAAGCATTGCGCAAAACTTGCGATGGGCAATATTATCATGCTGATGATTGCTAGAAATATGTGGCTGTACGTTTTCATTTTGGTTTATATTTTTAAAGTCTTATTTACAACTGTTCCACCAAATAAATAATCCCTTTTTTCATCTTCAAAACGTCTTTATTTTTATATCGAATAAAGTAATAGTAGGCACCAGGCGGTAACGGTTTGCCATTTTTACGACCATCCCACGATTTTTCAGGGGCATTGTTTTTGTAAACTATTGGACCAAAAACCGTTTGCCCCCACCGATTGACAATAGTGATTTCGTTGTCCAAAAAAAAGTCAAGTCCATTGATGTCTAAGGATGAACCCGTGCTGTTGTTGATGGCAAAGACTTTTGGCACAGCGACATCGGCTTCATCTGTTAGATCTTGTAATACAATCGTTATTTTTCCTTTTGTACAAACTGACGGACAGATTTTAGCGCATATTTCAAACTCAATGTCTATGGTTTGAGCTTCAACCAAGTTGTTTCGGTCGAAAAAAATGCCGTTGGGACGTGTTTCTACGGTTGTTTTGTCTGGCGATGTTAGAATTTTGAGGGTAAATACTGCGGGGTCTAAAATTTTGTTTTTCAACAACTCACGGGTGTTGATTAAGACTGTTGAGAGTTTACCGTCTAAAAAAATGGGTTGTATAACGGCTAATTCAGGCTTTGCACTTACGGATATGACGACCGTATCACGAGACACTTCGCCACATATGGCGTTTGATAAAATCCAAACAAAAGGGTTTGCACCAATCGCCAAATTGCTGACCGTCGTGGTTTTATTCGTGGGATTTGCCAAAATGCCCGCTCCAACGGCAAGCCAACGACCTGTCAAGTTTTGAGCAACAATAGCCGTTGCCGTTAAAGTTGAAGTCGTTTGTTCACATTCGATTTTATCGATTCCTGCATTGGCTTTTTCATTTGATAAACCAACAATATGCACAGCAATGGGCGTTGTTGCTGCCGATAAACAACCATTTTGCCTTGTTTTGACACTATAATTGCCACTATTTGCCGTCGTTGGGTTGGCTATAATCAATTGTGGCAGTGTTGTCGTTCGTTCTCCCAACGGCGTTTGCCAAACATATTGATTTGCATTCGTAGGGTTGACGCTTAGACGGATATCAGAACCACTGCACAGACTGTCTTTTTCTGATTTCAGACCTGTGGGTACTGAGGGGGTCGTGACGTTGACATTAGCCCGATTGTTATCTAAAATGATACCTGAACAAACACCCGATTGGATGCTGATTAAGCGATAAATCGTTGATAATGTGGGCATTACAGTAGCTTCTAAAGTTGAACTTCTAAACGTGTCTCGACCATCGGTGAACTGCACAGAGAAATCATTTGCATTTTGAATCGTAAACCTAAGTTTGGTTGATTGTCCTGCACAAATGGCTGTATCACCCGCCATCGAAGCCCGAATTTGTGGTGGTTCAGTCAACGTTGTGGAATCCATTGCCGTACAATTGCGTGCATCAGTCACTGTGACCACATACTTTCCTGCGGATAAACCGGTAAGATTGGATGTGTTACAAATATTGGGTTGCCAACGATACTGAGGGGTATAAGCATTTTGAACAACGACATTTAAACGACCATTATTTGCCCCAA
>JANMJN010000079.1:0-8284 GCA_031371355.1 Saprospiraceae bacterium | reverse complement strand
AGCGGTGCATGAGACATGATGCTGTTGTAAGTGGAAAAATAAAACAGGTTGGTTGCAACCGTCAAGGTCAAAATAATTGCCCAAACCACCCCCTCAGTAAAATAGCGATTTAAGAGCTTTTTCAAGGTCATTAAGCCCAAAAATACATAAAAAAGCACCGCCAAGCCATTCGCCAGCATATAAGGCAGACTAAAACCATCGGCGGGATAGGCAGATGTCAAACTGCAAAATAGATGAGCTATTGCAAAAAAAGGCAATAACAAAAGAGCGAATCCATGTGAATATTTGACCGCAAATTTGCCAATCGGCGTAGGGCGGACGCCATATTTATCCACTTTTGGGTCGGGCAACGACGCTTCATATTTTTTAACCGCTTCAAACGATTTCGTATAATCGCCCACATCGTGATAGATAAAAGTAGCGGGTAAATGCACATAATAGCCCCAAGAATCGCCGCCATAAGCCGCCTTGCGCCAATAATCCATTTTGATAAATGAAATAACGTAAAAAATGAAAATACCTAACCAAACGAGTTGTGAAAACCTTTTGCCCATCCTATTTTGCTTAAAAGTGGTGTTGTTCTTTTCTCCAAAGGTATTTTAATTTTACAAAAGGGAAACAATATTGTAAAAGAGTTCGGCACCCCTCATTTCATTATTTTTTGGCTATGAAGCGTTTTACATATATCTTTACATCGAAAAATCTCTGCTAAAATCACGCAATCATCGTTTCATACATGAATATTATTTACAAATTACTACTCTTCTGCCTTGTTTCTGCACAACCGTGTTTGGCTCAAAAACAGACATACACCAACCCGAAGCCCATATCGTCAACGCATCAAGACATTTTCAACACAAAAATGCAGATGCCAAGACCCCTCAGTATGGCAGAGGGTGTTATCGCTATTGGCAAGTCTTTTATCGGCAATCCGTATCCAAAATCGAATGTTGAAACAAGTGGCAAAACGCCCGATGGAAAAGTTGTTTTGCAACCCATCCAAAAGGAGGTTTTAGTTATCAATCTCAAAAAATTTGACTGCGTAACATTCGTGGAATCAATGGTTTCATTGACCCAAACACAGATGAGTGCAAAGCCCACCTATGATGTTTTTAAAAACAATATCGCCCATATCCGCTATCGAAATGGCAATATTGACTATGCTGCCCGCCTGCATTATTACAGCGATTGGTTGTTTGAAAATGAAAAAAGAGGCATTTTGACAAACATAACAAAAGACATTGGCGGTGAAATATTCAACAAAGATGTCTTTTATATGAGTCACAAACGCGATACCTTATACGGCAATATGGCTGACCCGATGACTTTTAACACCATCAAAACAATAGAAGAAGCCATAACTATGCGTGAAAAATGGTATATCCCAAAAGAACGCGTCGCGGACATCGAAACTAAACTCAAAGACGGAGATATCATCGGCATTACCAATGTTATGGATGGGATGGATATGGCACACACCGGTTTTGTTGTTTGGCAAAACGGACGGGCGTATATGCTTCATGCGTCCTCGCAATTCCGTCAAGTTATCATCACTGACGTCCCTTTGGTGGATTATTTGCTGCGGAATAAAGGACAATCGGGGATTATGGTGGGGCGGTTAAAAGGTTAATAACCCCTTTTTGTCATTCTGAACGCAGTGAAAAAATCTGAATAAACAATTAAAAATCAATCATTTATATTCTTTCTCTGCGTTCAGAATGACAAATGACACATTGATATTGCATTGTAGTTTAGTCATTAATTGTTTCATGTTCCACTGAAATCACTTTGCCGTTGTCATCAAGTTTTAGTTTGAGATTGTGAAATAAAAAACCAAATCCGCCGCCCATACCCATACCGTAAGTCCATTCTCGCATCGAATCAGCTCGTCTATCAGGGTCTCCTAAAATTTGTTTCACTTGATTCGAGTCTTTATCCATCAACATTTTGCTCTCGAGAATATCGTCTGCCATTTGAAAACGTTCTTCTCTATTTGTTAACCATTGTGATTTGTCAAAGTATTTGCTCGGGGTGTAAATTATCCAAGATATAAAGGCGATAACCAATCCCACGTAAATAATAGGTGTGACAAAAATGGTCGTCGCCCAAGTCGCTATTGTTCTCTTCTTTTCATCTTTTATATACTTTTTGAATAACCATTGCCAAAAGAAAAATGTCGGCATGGCTATGATGAGTAGAATGAAGTAAACCTCAATGCCGATACCAAATATTTGAGTCATATCAAGGAGTGTTAAAGTCATGAATAGGCTATTTTGTAACACCTTAAACGAATAAACTATTAAGCACGAACCGCTGCATAAAAAAAACAAGGCTCAATTATGATTTTAAGTGATACCACTTGGAATCATAATTGAGCCCACTTCAAAATTTCCAGAACTTTATAATCAAATAGACAATAATCAGTCATTCTCAACGATTTTTCAGCAAGCCCAATAAATACTCGCCGTAGCCGCTTTTGATGAATTTATTGCCCAATTTCTCCAATTGTTCATCATTTATAAAGCCCATTTGCCAAGCGATTTCTTCGATGCAGCCAATTTTCAAACCTTGACGCGCTTCAATGACTTCAATAAATTGTCCCGCTTGTAGCAACGACTCATGCGTGCCCGTATCCAACCAAGCTGTGCCACGACCTAAAACACGGACTTGCAACTTACCATTTTCCAAATAATAGCGATTGACATCTGTGATTTCATATTCGCCACGCGGCGACGGTTTGAGGTTTTTAGCCACTTCTACGACTGAATTATCATAAAAATACAAGCCAGGAACGGCATAATGCGACTTTGGTTTGGCAGGTTTTTCCTCAATCGAAATCGCTTTAAAGTTTTTGTCAAATTCGACAACGCCATAACGTTCAGGGTCAGCCACATTGTAAGCGAAGACAATACCGCCTTTGGGATTGTTACATTTACTCAACTGCTCGCCCAAACCATCACCATGAAAAATATTGTCGCCGAGTATCAGCGATGCACTGTCGCGACCAATAAATTCCTCGCCGAGCACAAAGGCTTGTGCTAAACCATTGGGGTTGTGCTGCACTTTGTAGTGAAAATTCATACCTATTTCCTCGCCAGAGCCAAAAAGTTTTTCAAAATTAGGCAAATCGTAAGGCGTTGAGATAATCATCACGTCCCGGATGCCCGCCAGCATCAATGTACTGAGGGGGTAGTAAATCATCGGTTTGTCATAAACCGGCATCATTTGTTTACTAACGGCTAAAGTCAAGGGGTAAAGGCGTGTGCCGAGTCCACCTGCAAGAATGATTCCTTTCATTAATTTGTTATTAGTTACTGGTTATTAGTTATCGGTTGATTGGGGATTGGTTATTAGGAATTGGTTACTGGTAGATTAGTTTATAGTAACCAACCCCTAATAACCAATCCCCAATCAACCAATCCCCAACTTAGTAATGCACATATCTATAAAGCAAAAGTTTTATCCGCATGACCAATTCGGCGGGTTTAAAAGGGAATGTGACAAAATCATCTGCGCCTGCTTCCATGCCTTCTAAAACCGATTCAATATCACTTTCAACTTCTGTTACTAAAATAATGGGGATAGAATGTCCTAAATCTTCACGTATCAAACCTATAAAACTCGGCAATCTAAAACCTTCGACATTGATACTTGTAATGATAATATCAGCATGACCTGCGTGAATATAACTCAAAGCGTCGTGGGCATTTCGGGCAGCAATGACCCGATAACCGTACTTTCGCAATCGGTAATCAAGCGCATTGTTGAGAATAGAACCCAAACCACAGAGTAGGACACGCATATTTTAAGCCATTCAGTTATTAAAATCCTATTGAATATCAAGAGCAAAGGTAAAATTTTCTTGTGTATCATTGTCAAAGGCATCGTTTAGATGGTTTTTAAATCATAAAATTTTTCAAACCCTTTCTGCCTATGTACACAAAGAACAATGCCAAAAAAATGCGAATTACCGAGTTACCGATAATTCGCTATTTTACTGAGGGGGTTAAATGTGTTTGCAGAAACTCATTACAACGGTTTCGTTTTAATTCAATTCAATCTGTTCTGTAAAATTTCTGTTGCCTTCAAAAAAGAAGTTGAGATAATAAAGCCCACGTGGTAAATTGCCTGTATCAAATGAAAGAAGATTGTTGTTCCTATGCGTATCGGCATTCAATGAGCCATTCGCATTGTACATACGCACAATGCCAGGACGTGCCGCACTGACCAAAGTGACTTTTTTGAGTGCCTCCATCGCTAAAATATCGCTACTGATGATACTTGTTGCGGGATTGGGTGATGCCATTCGGTAATAACCATTACTGATGTCTTGGACATAAAAAGTCCTTGCTTCGCCTGTACCACATTGATTGGAAGTGACTCCTTCAACCCGCATAAACGGATAGGCATACACCGATACTTGATTTTGCCCAGCGTAGTAAATATTCCCTGATCCATTCAATAATGTCCAATTCGTGCTTGAACCTACGGCATTATTGACATTTATGGTCAAAAAACCAGGATTGTTGATGTAATTCGGATAGGCAAGCGGCAGCCAATCAACTGTGGCAGAAGTGATAGCTGGTGGACCGACATAAATAGTTCCTGTAACGCTTTTGGGAGATAGACAACCATTATCCACTGTTAACGTCACAGTTCCGCTTGAACCACCGCTTGTTGCCTGTATGGCTGCCGAATTCCAAATAGCCAAAAGCGTATTTAATGCCCCTGTGGTTGTGTAGGTATAGGTAATCGCATTTGTAGCACTTCCATCTAAAAGAACATAATCATTAACACATAAAGAGGCGGTAGGTAATCCCGTTATGGTAGCTGAACCAACACGTGGACGAAAGATATTGAAATAAAAAACTTGAACAAAGCTACCATCTGTCCTTTTAGCTTTCACAAAAACAGTACCATCGGCTTGACCTACATCACTCATCGTTGATACTGATGGGTCGGAAGTAGTTGAAGTCCCCCAAGGAAATTCCCATCGATATGTAATTGTAGAAAAAGGGTCAGTGGTGGGTGTTGGAATACTTAAATTTAGAGATTGTTCCCCACAAGCTAATTGAATACTATTACCACTTGCTAAAGTTGAGGTTGATATACCACTACCACTGATTGACAGTTGAGTAATTGGACTTATAAACTTGACTGAGACATTTTTTTCAATTACTGTTAAAGTCTTTGATTCGGTATTATTTTCTACCGTTACTGTTGCTTTAACTTTCTTTTGAACGCTATTATTTACATTAGCCCAATTTACTTCGAATGTTGAACCATCTGGACTGGCAGATGTAACGGCTGAAGTCGGTGTTGCTTCCCAAGTCGCAGCCTTAAAATGCCATCCCTGACCATTATCTGTGACATGCACCGTATAAGAGACGGATGTTCCAGGGTCTGGTTGAAAACAGTTTAGCCCTCCAGCAAAGCATTGAATTTCGGCAGTTTGCCCAAAAGACTCAACTATAAAGAAGATATTACATACAATTATTAAAAGTATATTTTTCATAATGACTTTTATTTTAATTAAAAATGATAGTTTAAATAAAGTCCCATTAAAGGGACGAATGAAATATTAGAGTCTTTACCTTTCAGATTTGTATGTTTTACAAAATCTAAATCTGTATATGGATGCTCTAAATAGTCTAAAGAAAAAGTAGAATACGTAAATTTTAATGTAGCTTCGATACTCAATGAAATCTGCTTACATAAGTAATATTTTACACCAAGTGATTGCAGAACCCCATAGTCATTAATACGAATGTCTTTTGCTATTATAGGGCGATACCCTTCGAAGGGCTTTATTTGACCAGAATCGCCACCTTGTGCTCCTCCACCGTCGAGTAGATTATCTGAAGAAGTATTGTAGCTTAAATCAGTAGCACTATATAAAGACAAAATTCCTTTTCTCATTTCAGACTGGTAGCCAAAACTAACACCAAATCCAGAAGAGACATTTTTGTTCCTCTTTAATTGGTAAAATTGAAGAATCTGTTGCCCGTTGGTAGTCTTAGTTTCGACAATATTTAATGAATCATCCTGAAACTGAAAATTAAAAGCAGATAACCTAAATCGTAGAGCTTTCGTTTCAGTCAAATATCGTTTAACAAAAAGATTATACGGCTCATCACTTCTGAAAAGCGGTTTTAAATCCACACCAACTTCCCATTTAGGATAAGGTGGAACAGTAGTATTGTCTTTCAATTCAATTTGAGCAGAAGCAGTAGTTGTTAAAATCAAGATAAAAAGGGCTGCGTATATGCCTTTTACTAATGGGGTGCTTACGCACAAAGTCAATAGGAACTTTTTCATTGTTTGCTATTATTTTAGATTGTGAAAGAAATACAAACCCTATTCGCCATCGGTACACGACAGCAAAGCGACGAAAAAGCATCAAAATAAAAGGCTTTCGGAATGGGGATGTGTCGGCAATTCTGCGCGGAGAATTGCCTATTTTCGTCGTCGTTCAAAATTTTTCATTATTTTTACGGTTTAACTTAGGTTAATAAATGACGGCTACCGCCTCTGCCAAGAATTGCGGTGGTCGTCTTTTTTGTTTGTTCTATATTTCAGTTCCGCAATAGGCACTGAAATCAAAAATAAATGCGCTACTATTTTTATTTAGTAGCCTGTATATTGAGACGTCTTCAATATTCAATCTTAAATAATCACAAAACAAAGCACTTTCACTACAAAGTAGCGATTAGCGATTAGCGATTAGCGATTAGCGAGCGTTTCCTTATTTTGGTTAAAAAAATAATTGCAGCGTTATTGTCTTTGATTAATACAACAAAGCTAATGTGCCTCATTTACTTTACCAAATAATATTCAACAAAGGTCAAAACTTTAACACATTTACTTATATGTTATATTTTTTATAAACTCCCATAAAAATCTACTATACGCTGTGTTAGACTGAAAGCGTAAAATACTGAGGGGGTATTTTTTCATAAAAAGAGACGTAATTTTGCACCTCTAAAAACGAACGTTGATTCATCATGTTGATAAACAGTCTTTTTTCTTTTTTCAAAAACACCCTGTCCCTAAAGGACACACCTAAAACGGAACCCGACACAATGAAATACTTAATCGCAGGACTCGGCAATATCGGCAATGACTATGAAGGTACGCGCCACAATGTCGGTTTCGAGGTTGTTGAGCTCTTGGCAAAGGAACTCGGCGGCACATTTAAGCACGACAGCCAAGCCTTTGTGGCAGAAGTAAAGCACAAAGGGCGCACATTCGTCTTGATAAAACCGACGACCTATATGAATTTGAGTGGCAAAGCAGTGCGTTATTGGCTCACAAAACACAATATTCCAAAGGAAAACCTCTTAGTTGTCCTCGACGATTTGGCTTTGCCCTTTGGCAAACAACGCCTCCGTCCTTCGGGTAGCGATGGTGGACACAATGGTTTGAAAAGTATTGACCAACTATGTGGCGGCAACAATTACGCAAGACTGCGGATTGGTATCGGTTCGGAGTTTGGAAAAGGAAAACAAGTGGATTATGTTTTAGGAAAATGGACAAAAGAGGAGGCAAAAGAGCTGCCCGCTATCTTGACATATGCGGCTGACACTATTAAGGCTTTTGGAACAATTGGGATTGCATTTACGATGAATCAGTTTAATAAGAAATAAAGGTGTTGATGACTCTTATTAAATGATGAATGATGAATGATGAATGATGAATGATGCATTTGCAAAACGTTGATTTTTAACGAATTGCAAAATGAAGTTTGATAATTTATTTTTTCATCGTTCCTTAGAGATTACCAATCAAAAGGCTCATTCAACGAAGGGAAATACTGAGGGGGTAAGCATTTGCGGGTATGAAGACGCTAAGTGCTTTGACAATATTAGTTAGGCATGACAAAGCGTTATTTTTGTTCTTATCACATAGGTAGATAGGCTGTTTCACATAGAAAACATAAGACTTTTTGTAAAGTAAACTATGTTTTCTATGTGAAACAGCCTATCTACCTATGTGATAAAAACAAAAATATGTTCCTAAATAATTTTATCTTGATACTTAGCAAGAATAAGCCTACTCGCAAAACGTATGAGTTTGTGAGTCTCTATGGCTATTATACAGAGTATAAGTTCGACGGAACAAACACGACTTTTCTGGACTGTCCTTTTTCATTCGTCTATAAATACTTGTAACAAATAAATGGATATTGGGCGATTGAGGAATTATAATCATCTTTGGGTTTATTCTAAAAAGTGTTTAATCGAACAATCAATAATAATGTCCTTATGAATGACCAAACAAATGG
>JANMJN010000047.1:0-5306 GCA_031371355.1 Saprospiraceae bacterium | reverse complement strand
ATCAAAAAGAAAGTGACCGCCAAACCTTTGAACACTTCTGCGAATACAATAACGCCAAAGAAATAGAGCAAAACGAGTGTCGGTTGTGCTATTTTGGGTAATAAATTTTGAAAAATGGAAGGCACAACAATGCGGCTTTGATTGGCAGCAAAAGAAATAAACAATGTTGACATCGCCACAAGAACCGTAAAAATTAAGATGAAATGCAAGGAACTAAGAAACTTTTCACTGTCTTTTTGAAACAAAGACGCTAAGTCGTTTCTAAAAAAACAAACTAAAACGACGAAAAAAAGGCTTGAAATAAAGGTAAAAATGGTCAAAAGTGGCAGGAAACCATTGTCTTTTCCATCATCCGTTTTGAAAATCGGATAAAAACGGGTGGCAGTCATACTTGAGGCAAAGGACGCAAACGGCGCAAAAAAAGCAGCCGTACTAATGGCAAATTGAATCATGCCCATGTCCGTTTTGTCAATGAGCGTATAAATAAAAATAGAGCTGATGGCACCGATGCTTACACCGAGGTAGCTAACAAGGCTGTTTTTGATGCTTTGACGTTTGATGATGCCCATAATATCGATAGTACAAAGACGAGTGATGTTAAGATAAAAGATTCTGATTAATCAATAATCAAAGGCTGTTGTATGGTATATGCTTCAAATATTTGCTTCA
Organism: Saprospiraceae bacterium; assembly: GCA_031371355.1. GTDB lineage: Bacteria > Bacteroidota > Bacteroidia > Chitinophagales > Saprospiraceae > JAAFJT01. The sequence goes on along the minus strand of JANMJN010000047.1, from coordinate 4,637 downwards.
GAATATCTTGAATATCAAAGCGTTGCTGCCAATTTGGATAGTGATTTTTAAATTTTGATGTATCTGAAATGTACCAAATATGGTCGCCGATACGATTGTTTTCAGTATATGAAAAATCAAAACGATTGCCCGTTATGGTTTCACTCAATTTGATGGCTTCGAGCATCGAACAATTTGAAAACCTGCCGCCACCTGCATTATATACTTCTGCAACCCGTGGATTTTGATAAAAAACGTCAAACATCGTTATCAAATCGAAGCTGTGGATATTGTCACGCACCTGTTTGCCTTTGTAGCCAAATATGGTATAATGCTTTTTCTGAATGGCACATTTCATCAAATAGCTCAAAAAACCATGTAGCTCTGCGCCTGCATGATTCGGACCCGTCAAACAACCACCGCGAAAAATGCCTGTTTTGATGCCAAAATAACGTCCATACTCTTGAACCAATATATCCGCAGCGACTTTTGATGCGCCAAAAATAGAATGTTTGGACTGGTCAATGGACATTGTTTCGTCTATGCCGTGCTTGAAAAACGGGTGCGTTTCTGCTATTTCCCAACGATTTTCCAATTCGACAAGCGGTAAAGCATTAGGCGTATCGCCATAAACTTTATTTGTAGAGGTAAAAATAAAGACTTCTTTAGGCGCAAATTGTCTGGTCGCTTCGAGCATATTCAGCGTGCCGTTGGCATTGATGGTAAAGTCTGTGAAAGGCTCACGAGCTGCCCAATCATGGCTCGGTTGTGCTGCGGTGTGAATGATCAACTGAATGTCTGCGCCATATTCGTTAAAAATATCGAAAATCGCTTTTTGGTCTCTAATATCTATGTTTCGATGAATAAAATTAGGGAAATCTGCCGATAATTTGACGGTTGAAGCCATAGTTGAGGCTTCTTTCCCAAAAAAATAGCTTCTTTGGTCGTTGTCAATACCAATAATATAATCGAATTTTTCGGAAAAATATTTTACCGATTGCGAGCCTATTAAGCCGCCTGAACCTGTAATAATAGCTACTTTCATATTGTTTTAAATTGTCTCTTTCTCTAAACGATTATAAATACTGCGGGGTCTAAATTTTTCTGAATTTGCCAACGCATTTGCTTGTAATTGCGCCCAATATGCGGAGTTTTCTATAATTTTTTTCAAAATCGAAGCAATGTCGGCGTAACTGTTAAACGTCAAAACAGACGTTTTCAGCGCATTGTCGGCAGTATATCCCCTTGGTAATAGTCCAACTTTTGCGGCTTTTATCATCGTAAAAATTAAACCCGATTCCTTTGACTTACCATAAGCCCCGTTTGCCCCTTGCTTGATATGCATATTGCCTAAAATAAGGTCAGCTTGTGCTAAATTTTCATCAAATTCTTCCAATCCAACTGAAGGTTTATCATAAATTCGTATAGCATAACCTTTTGACATCCAAACTTTTGCTTCATCTCGAATCTGTTCACCGCCTTCGCTGGTTGAAATACCACCGAGAAAATCAAATTCGATATTGTCTTTAAAAAAACGGTTTTTATCGTTGGCTAAAAGCTGAAAAATAGGCGCATAATCGCGTCTTGTACTCGACACAAAACCTGGCAAACAAATCCTTAAACGTGGATTATTTTTGCCTTTTTGCTTTGCCAATATTTTACCATTAAAGACTGAAAAAGGCACGACTGCTACTTTTTCTTTACCCACATATTTCGCCAATTCATTGCCAACGGATTCAGTCAAAGTAACAAATTTACCACCTGATGATTTTACTTTTTGTATGATTTTGGGATTTATATAAGCGTAATAAAAATACACTTTCAATCGATATGTCAAATCTTTAAAAGTCTTTAGTTGGAAAAATACATTATTTATCTTATCACTTAAAGACTGTTGAAACCAAAAATCAACATTGTGAATCACGTAATAAATGGGGCAACTAAAATTGGTTTTTTCAAAGGATTGCATGAGGCGAAACGGCTCTTTTGCATAGGCTTCAAGCGTAACCACATAGATTTTATCGAAACCAACAATTTGATTGAACGTATTTTCGACCCCCTTCCCGAAAGAATCGGGATTTCGTTCCTTAACAGTAAAAAACGCCTTTTTTATAACTATTTTATCGTTTTCCAAATGTTTTAAGGCGTTATAGCCTTTTTCATTCGTGAAAATCACTACGTTATTCTCTGGAACAGCCGTATAAATCAAGGCAATGCTTTCGACATACGTATAATGCCCATGAGGGGCGATTTCTAAAATGGCTATTCTCATTTGAGCAAAGTTGAGTTGACATAAATAGCGTCCCAATCCAGTAATTTACCTTCGTCTCTAAGATTAGGCAACAAGTCAAATAGTTGAAAATTACGCAGACGCAGATATGCGTCAATTTCAAAATAGGTCGGTCCGCCGCGATAGCCATCATGGTTATTGATTTCTAAAACAATGATTTTCGTACGTAAAAGGGTGTTTTCAGCACCTTTTATAACCTCCATTTCAAAACCTTGAACGTCCATTTTTAAGATGTCAACAGCTTTATTTGTAGGCAAAGTGGCATCTAAAGTCGTTATTTCGATGGTTTCTTTGCGTTGTGTCTTCAACATATCACCATAAACCCCACCAATGTTTGCATCCATTTCAAGCAATGATGAAGCGGTGATGCGTTCAGAAATATTGATTTCAGTTGTACCAATTTGACTGCCCACTGCTTTGTTGATAAGTTGCCAACGATTTGTACGAGCCGTTGCCTTTTCAATTTCTTGAAAACTTGTTTTGATGGGTTCAAAAATATAAATATCCTGATTCGGCAAATGTTTTGAAAAAAGCGTTGCCGTTGTCGCTGTTCCACCGCCCACATCCGCAATTACCCCCCCCTCAGTATCAAACCTGTTTTGAGCCAGCCAAATGGCATTTTCGATGTGTTGATAAGCAAAAACCGATTGGCTGACTTCTTGAATCTCTGTACGCAAAGGTTTGTCAACGAGATAGTAGATGTTGTGGCGGCTTAGTTTGAGAAACCAAGCAATCAGATTTAAAATCGGTTTTACTAAAAAAGCTATTTTTTTAACCACGAGTATATTTTATTGATATTCAAGCATTTAGTTCGGAACAATACGAATTATATCGTCTTTAACTTCAATAGACACAGAAGGGTTATACAAACGAATCTGTTTTTCAAATTCCGAATAATGAGGGTAATCGGCTTCGTCAGAAAAGAACAAACGAGCATCGTCAACAAGGATAATATGATGCTTCGCATGTTTAAAAATATGGTCAATCTCTGCTGAAATAGGTGTATTTAAGTCTGCCTTAGCTGTAACACCTCCAGAAAAATGCCCATCGAGCCAAAATAGACAAATAGTTGTTGATGGGATACCCCTCAGTATTTCTGCAATTTTTACACCTGAATCTCCTTGCCAAACTTTAACATTCGGTGCGTTTTTAAATTTTTCAGTGGCACGAGCTGCAAGGCGTTCATCTAATTCACATGTATCGACTTTTTCAAAGACATCCCTCATTACCCAAGAAGTATCGCCCATAAATGTTCCTGTTTCTACAAAATGGGTCGCTTTATACTTTGCTGCATAGGATTTCATTGCAGCCCATTTGACAGCAGAAGGTGGCGGAGCAGGACAGCCCGCTTTTTGCCATTCATCAAGCGTCATCTCATTTAACATTTTACGATGCTGCTCGCGTAGTGTCATTTCATAAAGCCAACTCTCTGGTATTATTTTTTTTATTATTTTTGGAAGTCCCATTTTTATCGCGTTTCAGTTTAGAATAAATTAATTATTAGATTTAAACGGTCTTTTTAAAATTGAGATGCAAAAGTAGCCAAACAAATTAAAAAAAGGTTTGGCAAACGAGGAGTTTACCAAACCTTTTCGATTGAATATTTAAAAACAAACTATTAAGGACAAGTTATTTGTGTCCGTACAAGATTGCCTGTATTATCAACGGTAACTCTCCAACAGTTGCCATTTGGTGATTTCAAAATAATTCCCTTAGTTGGGTCAGTCAGATAAACATCACCATTTGCAACTTCGACCTTTGCTTTAGGAGCAGCAGTTCCTATCCCAACATTACCATTGGCTTCAATACGCATTCTTTCATTACTTGAAAAAGCCGCTTGTTGCCAACCTGTATAAAAACGAATGCTACCATTATAGTCTTGAGAAGCCGATGCTGGCGATGCTCGTAAAATTAAACCTTTACCAGTACTCCAAAGCTGACCCATTTCATCAGCATCATTTGTGATGGTATAGGTAGATGAATGATGATTCAAAACTGTAAATGTTCCTGAATTACCCGCTGTAACTTTCAAATTTGCTGTCGACGCATTACTTGTAGAAGTATTTTTTATATCAACCATAAATCTGCCATCTATCGAACCGCTTCCATCAGCATTTGTTTCTATACTCAATTTTGATACAGGATTAGTTGTCCCAATCCCTAAATTGCCATTTTTATCCAATCTCATACGTTCTGTCGTTGCATTGGCAGACGCTGAATTCCATCCTGTCAAAAAACGAATAGCATTTACATCAGGATCACTGCTGCTTTTGGGTGAAGCCCGTAAAACCAAACCGCCTGTTCCAGTTGACCATAAAATACCCGCATCTTGATCGGGACCAATTGTGTATGATGAGGCACTATGACC
>JANMJN010000871.1:0-2710 GCA_031371355.1 Saprospiraceae bacterium | reverse complement strand
ATGAAAGAACGCCACGATACGATTGCAGAACAGCGTGATGATATTGTTAATGCTAAAAACTCGTTGTTGGCAACAATGAAAGAGATAGAAGATACGGCAACAGCACAATTTTTAGAAGCCTTTGGGAGAGTTCGGACGCATTTTATTGAGGTCTTTAAATCGCTGTTTTTTGAAGAAGATACGGCGGATATGATTCTGACTGATCCACAAAATCCTTTGGAAAGCGGAATCAATATCATTGCGAAGCCAAAAGGCAAACGTCCACAAAGTATCGCTCAATTGTCGGGGGGGGAAAAGACCTTGACGGCAACGGCTTTTCTCTTTGCTTTGTATCTGTATAAACCCGCACCTTTTTGTATTTTCGATGAAGTTGACGCACCTTTGGACGATGCAAACATCGAAAAATTCAATAAAATCATACAAAAATTCTCTGTTGATTCTCAGTTTATCATCGTCACACATAATAAAGCGACGATGGCGGCAGTTGATATTATATATGGTGTACACATGCCTGAACAAGGCGTTTCGGAGGTTACGCCTGTGGATTTTAGGGAATTTGGACATACAGCAGAGCTTGCGAAAATCGGTCAATAGTTATTGGTCAGTGGTCATTCTGTCCATTTTTAGGAATAGCTAATGGCGAATGATTAATGACAAATGACTGATAACAATTACGAATAAAAAATCTTTGTTGCTTTGTTCAATTCATTTTACCTTTGGGCAATAAAAAGACAAACATCTTAGAAAAAGCACATTTAAAAAAACCGAAATTACTGTCCAAACGATTTCCTTTGTAGAGGGGTGGTACGATGTTTGTCCTTTATGAGATACTGATTACATATTTACACGATAATCAACGAAACTAATTTTTACAGCAATTTTTTGAACTAAAATTCCTAACGACAATGAAGTCAAAACTGGTTCTATGGGGTACGAACGCACAAGAAGACCGCGTATTAATCGCAATGCAACTGCGCGCTGAGGATAACAAGGTGGACATCTGGATGTTCCCAGAAGCTATTGCCTCGCCTGATTTTTCACAACAAATGCTCAATGATTGGCGCAACGGTGCCGAAGTCGCTTTCCCAGAGGGCGGTACCCACCTTGAAAGGGAGTTGAGCGTTGCCGACAGCCTTTTGCCCGATGATATTAAAGTTGAAAGAACGGACATCGTTAACCGCGCACAAGGTGAGTGGCATTTTATCGTCCTTTCTACAAAACTTCACGCGGCTTACAAGTCAGAATTAGCTGAATTGGAAGATAAAGTCACTAAATTGACGGAATACAGTGGTGAAGCATGGGATACACTCAAAGGTTTTTGGAACAAAGTTCAAGACCAAATGAAAGAACGTAATTTGTTCCGTGACCATGGTGATGAATTGCGCGATACTGCCAACGATTTGTTTACACACTTGAAAGATATGCGGACAAGCGTAATGAATGAGTTTGAAGAAAACTCTAAAACTTGGTACGCACAGTTCAATACAATTCTTGATGAAATTGAGCACAAAATTGAAAAAGGAATCAAAGGATTCCCTGATGTTTTTGACCAATTGAAGCAAACACAAAACAAATTCCGCGACCAAAAAATGACGCGCGAACACTCAAACGAGTTGTGGAATCGGATTGACCGTTTGTTTAAAACGGTAAAAGAAAAGAAATTTGGTCATAACGCCATCAACGATAGTTCGGCAACGGAGCGTTTGACACGCCGTTATGCGGGCTTAATTGGTGCTGTTGATAAAATGCAAGACTCTATTGACCGCGATATTCAAGATCTTGAATATCAACGCAAAAGGGTTGAGCAATCAGGCGGGCAACTTGAAGAACAGCTCCGTCAAGCAAAAATCAATATGGTTCAAGACCGCGTCAAATCGAAGCAGGAAAAGCTCAACGAAATGTTAGCTACAAAAGCTGAAGTAGAAGCGAAAATTGAGAATTTGAAAGAACACGAAGCGAAAAAAGTTGCCGCAGATGAAAAAGCTGCTGCAAAAGAAGAAGCTAAGGCTGCGGCAAAAGAAGAAGCTAAAGTTGCCGCTGCAAAGGAAGAAGCTAAAGTTACCGCTGCAAAGGAAGAAGCTAAAGCGGTTGTCGTTACGCCCCCCTCAGTATCTCTGCCCCAAAATGGCAAAGCAGATGCTGACATAAGCGAAATTGCTGCCAATGCAAACGCCGTTGTTGAAGCAGTTGGAGAAATTATGGCATAAATTTTATTTATATAGAAGGAAAAAGGCTGTCCCAAAAGGGCAGCCTTTTTGTTTTAATACTGTAAAATATTATCTTTACAAATCTTTATTTCACAATTAGACTATTTTTCGAAATATTTACACCTTTCTATTTCTAATTTGAAAACATATCTTATCTTTCCATTTCAAGACAAACTCACTCAACATTTATTTCACTGATTATTCGGTAATCTTTATATTTTTTATTCAACTAATCAATGAAAAATGGATCAGTTTCACAACTCTATACAAAATGACGACTCTATTGACTCAGCTTTAGAACCTATTACATCTTCCATTGATGATGCTTTGAAGAAAAAACACAACCGTCTTTTTCAACGGGGTTGTAAGTGGGTCGGTATCGGCGTATTTTTTTTAGGTATCAGTTTCGGTATTAATTTTGTGTTTTTTCATTCAAATGGTGCATTTATTCCCTATATGTATGTTCTGACTTCACTGGGTGCAATCTGCACAATGAAGGGATT
>JANMJN010000029.1:0-5161 GCA_031371355.1 Saprospiraceae bacterium | reverse complement strand
AGTCATCAATGAGGCGGCGATTGCCCAATAAACGATGCCGCAAGGAAGGAATCCATTGAGTATGCCGAGTGCGAAAAAGCCGCTTTTGTTTTTCAAAAAACGAGAAAAAGTAAGCCGCATCCGTAGTGCAAAATGGCGATTCAGAAAACCATCTAATTGCTCTAAGCCTTGTTTTTTTATGGCTAATATGATGAAAACCAAGCCAAAAAGAACAGAAAGCGCTTGACTAAAGCCGATAATGGCAATGCCTTTTCCCAAAAATCCAAACAACAATCCGAGAAAAGCATAAGTCAAAACACGCCCTAAATTGTAGGTCAATGTTTCAAAAAAAACACGTCCACGTGCCTCTTTGTTGTAGGGCAACATCATCACCAAAGGTCCGCACATGCCGACACAATGTAAGCTGCTGACAAGACCAAGAATAAGGGCGGTGTAGAGCATTTATTAATGATTATTGTTGATTGATTAATCAATAGGTAATAGGCATTAAGCAATATTCAATTGCCAATCACTATTGGTTGTTCTTTATAAAAGTCTTTTCCAGCGGCAGTCCAATCCACTTTTATTTTCCAAAGTCCTGATTGTAAGGATTTTGTGGGCATGATCATGTTGTTTTGAGCATCGGTTTCAATGTCCAATGTTGCATCAACACCTGTTTGAGATGGACGAAATAGCAACACTTTGCCTGATGGTTTGGACAAATTTGTTGGAAAATTGAGGACAATGTCCCTGCCTGTTGAGTCGAGCGCTATTTTTAAATCTGTCGTCAATTGCTGTGCATTTTGCATTTTGACATAATGCGTTTGGTAATTGATGTCGTCATCATAATAGTCCTTTTTGACCAAACCAACATCGTGTTTGGTAGATTGATAGGCTAAACCAAGCATGGATAGCGCAAAGAGAGTATAAACGAGGGCGATGCCCTTTCCCCAGTTGAATTTCATTGTTGCATTGTTTTATAATTATGTTTATACAGATTTACTAAATTTTAAAAATTTAGTAAATCTACATATATATACTCTAATTCATCGGTCCAACAAAGCTTGTTTTGACCTTATCCATGAGTTTGCCGTTTGCATAAACTTCAATATATAATATGGTTTTCAGCCCCGTTAATTTGGTTTTTTCCATAACGATAAAGAATGTTCCTTCCGTCATTTTGCCCGCAGATACTGAGGGGGTCGTGACGTTACCGACAAATTTTATTGTACCTTCATTGTCTTTCACTTTGATGTCAAGCGGCAGCTCTACGTGTGTTTTATTGATAATTTGAAATGTATAAAGATTGCTAATGTGTTGACTGTCAACCTCTTGATACATCTGTCCTGGACTACGTAAGATGAGCATTTCAATATCGGTACGACCTGTTATCAGAAAAACATCCAAGACTAAAAGGAGGCTCAAAACAACCGAATAAGCTGACACACGCGGTGTCCAAATCTGCCGTTTCCCAGCTTTAATGCCCGTCAAAGAGTCATAGCGAATGAGACCTTTTGGGCGATGAACTTTGACCATCACTTCGTCGCAAGCATCCATACAAGCGGTGCAATTGGTACATTCCAACTGCGTTCCGTTGCGGATGTCAATACCTGTTGGACACACCTGAACGCAGAGATTGCAGTCAATACAGTCACCCAAAGGCTTTGGTTTTGACGGTTCAATCTGTGTGACGCTGTCTTGAATATTTTTTAGAATATTGTTTGCAGCCGCACAGTCTTCGCAGTCAGGACAGCCGTTTTTACAAGGTTCTTTTCTAAGGGGTTCTTTTTGTTTTTTAATCTTACCACGTGGTTCACCTCGTACGAAATCGTAAGCAACGACGATGCTTTCTGGAACAAGTAAGACACTTTGAAGCCTTCCGTAAGGGCAAATGGTGGTGCACACTTGTTCGCGCAAACGGGCAAAAACACCGTAAAAAATGAGTGAAAAGCCTATCATTGAGCCAAAACCAAAGAGGTTTTTACTGAGGGGTTCGGTGACAATCTGCCAAACGGCTTTCATCCCGATGATGTATGCCAAAAAGAAATTGGCGGCGACGACAGCAATGAGAAAAAAAATGGTATGCTTCAATAATTTCTTTCGCATTTTTTCGGGCGACCAAGGGGCGGCATCGAGACGGCGTTGTGCGTTGCCATCGCCTTCAATCCAATACTCGATTTTTCGGAAAATCATTTCCATAAAAACAGTTTGAGGGCAGACCCAGCCACAAAACAATCGTCCAAACACTACGGTAAACAGTACAATGAACACAAGGAAAGTCAGCATCGCCAAGACAAACAAATAGAAGTCTTGTGGCATAAACAATAAGCCAAAAATGATGAATTTTCGCTCTAAAACGTTGAATAACAATATCGGTTCGCCTTGATACGTAATGAAAGGCATGGTCAGAAAAAACGCTAAAAAGACGACGCTCACCCATGTACGCGCATTGTAAAAACGACCTTTGGGCTTTTTAGGATAGAGCCAAATACGGCTTCCGTCCTTCCCGATTGTGGAGACACTGTCGCGGTAGGCTTCGGTATCGTGTTCAAATTCTTCGTACATGTTGCGTTATTTTTGATTTTTTTCTGATATACAACTTGACGCAAGTTGCAGAACTTGCGTCAAGTTAGAATCTTATTTTTTAACGGAAGTCGAATCGCCTGCCGCACCCGTTTCAGGTGAATATTTTTCCCCTTGCGGTGCTTTTGGATTCGGTGGATTGGTGCCTTTCAATGTCAATATGTAACTGGCAACGCTCTGAATTTCACTCGGTGACATTTGCGCTTCCCATGCAATCATCCCCTTGTCTGGCACACCATGTTTGATGGTTGTAAAAATCTTTTTGATATTGCCACCATGTAGCCAATAATCATCCGTCATGTTTGGTCCAATGCCTCCTTCGCCTTTTTGACCATGACAAGCAGCACATTTACCGATAAAAATACCTTTACCAACGTCTAACGAAGCTGCATCGGTGAGTGCCACCACACTGATTTCGTTAACCAAATTGGCTTGACGTTCAGCGATTTCAGCTTTCAAAACATCTGCTTTTTTGACCGATTCTTTATATTCTGCCAACTGGTTTTTCTCTGGATAGAGATAGTGGTAATAAATCATATAACCAAATGCGAAGACGATGGTGATGTAAAACATCGACACCCACCATGGCGGTAAGCGGTTGTCGAGTTCATATATACCATCGTGCGGATGCTCAATCATAATGTCCGTCTCGCGTTCAAGGGCAATGGCACCTGTACCAAAGAGTTGGAACCACAATTTGTCCAACCATGATTCGCGGCTGGCGGTTTTTTTGACGACAACAGCGATTTCACGCCCTTGTTCTTTGGCAATAGCTGCTGTCAGCAAGTCTTGATACATCTTCATCGTCCGCATAACGACGACGCCAACAACTGTAACCATAAGCCCAATAACACCGAGAAAAAGCCATTGCATTAAGTGGCTCAACTCCTCTGGATTGGCGGGTTTGGCAGCCTCTGTTTCGGCTGCCATCGCTGCTGTGGCTGACATTGCCATCAGGATTGCAGCGATAATATGTTGCTTTCTATTTTTCATAAATCGTTGATTTTCATTTTTTTAAATTCAACACATAGACACAGAGGACACATAGTTTTTTTTAAAAGGAAATATGTGTTAATCAATGTCAAAGATTTTATTGGTCAAAATACTGAGGGGGTGATGAATATTAAATGTAAAATAAGAAATGTAAAAGGTCAAAGTATGGGCGACCTACTTTTACATTTCTTATTTTACATTTGATATTCATTCATCTTTCTTTTGTGCCATCATCCAATGGCAAATTCGCCATCTCCTCTGCCTGTTTTTTGTTGATGATAAACAACCAAATAACAGCACCGACGAAGACTGTAAAAAACAGAACCAATGGAATGGCGGCTAATAAGTCTCTACCCTCTTGGGTTCTAAAAATATATTTAAACATGTCTTTTTAATGGTGAATGGTGAATAATAGAATGGTGAATACTGAGGGGGTCTTAATCTTAGGAAAATTTAAAATCTTCCTAAGATTGGAGCACCGTTATTTCACTCCTTCGCCTTAATATCTGTGCCCAATCGTTGCAAATAAGCGATAACAGCGACAATCTCGCGCTTGTCGAGGTCTTTGTCTTTGACACCCGCTGCGTTCAAGTCTTTGGCAATCGACAAAGCCTGTTCACGCAAAACGCCGTTGGCTTCTTTGTCAAAACCTTTTGGATAAGGTGTACCGAGAGTCTGTAAAACACGGATTTTAGCTGCCATTGTGCTTGTATCAAGCTTATTTCTCAACAACCACGGATAAGTTGGCATGATTGAGCCTGGCGACATCGTTGTCGGATCCATCATGTGGTTGTAATGCCACGAGTTCGGATATTTGCCGCCTTCACGGTGCAAATCTGGACCTGTTCGTTTTGAACCCCACAAGAAAGGACGGTCATAGATGTACTCCCCAGACTTTGAATACTCGCCATAACGCTCTGTTTCGTCGCGGAACGGGCGTATCATTTGAGAATGACAACCGACGCAACCTTCACGAATATAGATGTCACGACCTTGCAATTCAAGCGGGGTATATGGCTTAACAGACAAAATGCGAGGTACATTGTCTTGAATAGCCAACATCGGAATGATTTCGATTAAACCACCCACAGCGACCATGCCAAGTGACCCAAATGTCAACCAACCGGCACGACCCTCAATCCAACGGTGCCAATGTGCACCTGCGTTAGCGACGGGTTTCTTTTCGAGGGCAGGGGCTTCGGCATCTTCAGTTGCCATAAAATCACCTTGTTTTGCCGTTTTCCAAAGGTTGTAACCCATAATACACGTACCCGTCAAGAACAAAAGTCCGCCGAACGAACGCATCGCATACATCGGAATCAACTGTGTGACTGTTTCAAGGAAATTTCCGTATTTCAAAAAGCCATCAGGCGTAAATTCTTTCCACATCATCGCTTGCGTCCAACCCGCCCAATACATCGGAATAGCATAGAACATGATGCCCATTGTGCCAATCCAAAAGTGAATATTGGCGAGTTTATCGGAGTATAATTTGGTTTGATAAATTCTTGGAATTATCCAATAAAGCACACCAAAAGTCAAAAAACCGTTCCAACCCAATGCACCTACGTGTACGTGTGCCACTGTCCAGTCGGTGTAGTGACTG
>JANMJN010000867.1:0-1694 GCA_031371355.1 Saprospiraceae bacterium | reverse complement strand
GTTCGATACAAGGCACTTGAACCAAACCGCCAATCGGGTCACACGTCAAGCCGAGGTGATGCTCCATCGCAATTTCCGCAGCCATCAATACTTGCCGCACACTGCCACCTTGACAAGCCGTCAAAGCACCCGCCGCCAAGGCAGACGACACGCCAATTTCTGCCTGACAACCGCCCATAGAAGCGGAAATAGTCGCTCCTTTCTTGAAAATACTGCCCAATTCACCAGCAATCAGCAAAAAAGAAGTGATTTTTGAAGAAGAATTTCCACCGCCAAAGGCAATATAATATTGCAAAACCGCAGGAATAACCCCCGCCGCGCCATTTGTTGGAGCCGTAACGACACGTCCAAACGCTGCATTTTCCTCATACACAGCTAAAGCAAAACAGCTTACCCAATTCAAAACCGTCGAAAAATGGTTGCCCCGTGCTTGTATTTGCAGTAACCAAGAGTCATAATCCGTATAAGTTGCGCCTTGCAAAAGCCGTTTATTGAGTGCAGCAGACCTTCTGGACACATTCAAACCGCCTGGCAGCACCCCCTCAGTATGCGCGCCTCGCCAAATGCAATCGCGCATCGTTTCCCAAATGGTCAACAATCCTTTCATGATTTGGAATTCGCTGCGCCACATCAATTCATTTTGCCAGACAACTTCCAGAATGTCCATGCCATTGCTCAAACAATGCAAACGCAAATCATCGGCACAGTCAATCGGATAAGGCAGTCGAACAACAGATGTTCGCTCACCCACAGGCTCATCTTCTTTGACAATAAAGCCACCGCCGATGCTGAAATAGTTTTGTGCATATGTCTCGCCCGAAGACAATTCCGCCACACAAGTCATCCCATTTGGGTGAAAAGGCAAGGAAGCATCCATCAAAAACGCAATATCATCATCTATTTTGAAAGGGATTCGTCGGTTGCCGTCCAAAAGCAACCCCTCAGTATCGCGGATGTTTTTTATCTTTTCATCAATCAACGCCGTATCCGTTGTTACAGGGTCTTCACCAAGCAAACCCATCAGAACAGCGATGTCCGTTCCATGCCCATGACCTGTCTTTGCCAACGAGCCATAAAGTAGAATGTGAATCTTTTGAACAGATGTAAAACGTTGATTGTCATGCAATTCTGCAACAAATTGCTGTGCTGCCCGCCACGGTCCCAGTGTATGCGAAGAGGAAGGGCCGACACCAATTTTGAAGATATCGAATACGGAGATGCGTTCTTCAGACATGATAAGGTGGTTTTATTTGGATGTGAATTTGGTTTGGTATGTATTTTTTCTACAAATCAATCTCCAACAAAACAGGACAATGATCGGAATGTACCGCTTCATTCAGTTGTCTGCAATTAATAATTTTATCAGCGATATTATTCGTAACTGATTGATAATCAATGCGCCAGCCTTTGTTTGATGCTCGTGAATTGAAGCGAGTTGACCACCAAGAGTATTCCTGCAACGTTGGATTTTTGAAACGGAAAGCATCCGTAAAGCCATTTTCAAACCACTTTGTCATCCAAGCGCGCTCTTCAGGCAGGAAACCGGACGTTTTGGCATTACCTTTTGGATTGTGAATATCGAGTTCAGTGTGAGCGATATTGTAATCGCCTACGATGATGAGTTTAGGTCTTTCTTTTTTTAATTCTGCTATACAATTGAAAAAATCGGATAGAAAATCCATTTTTACGCCTTG
>JANMJN010001360.1:0-2249 GCA_031371355.1 Saprospiraceae bacterium | reverse complement strand
AATATGAAAAAAACGACATTTATACTTCATATTTTATACTTCAGAGTTCATACTTGTATTATTTATAATTAAAAAAAGTTAAAAATGTTAGGTGTATTGACTGTTTTGACGGCTATTGTAGCCCTTTTATTGATGTTAGCTGTATTAATTCAAAACCCAAAAGGTGGCGGTATTGATACGACTTATGGTTCGGGTGCTCAACAAATGTTTGGTGCCGCGCGCTCAACCGAAACGATTGAAAAAATCACTTGGTACCTCGTTGCTGCTTTGATGGTGTTGTGCATTCTTTCTTATTTTGCCATTACAAAAAGCGCAGCTGCTACAGACATAAAATTGCAATCGCAATAATTTTCTTGTAGGTACAAGACAAAATATTGAAAAAAAAAGCTTTTTAGAAATCAATGTAGCTTTTTATTTGTTCCTCATGGACAACATTCACATAGTCCAACTAATTGAAATAACAATTAGTTGGACTATTTTTTTCGGATACTCGAGATTCGGATAACAAATAACGACTATGCACCTAACACTTGGCTTTTCGCCCTGCCCAAACGACACCTTTATATTCGATGCACTGGTTCACAATCGGATTGATACTGAGGGGTTAACTTTTGAACTCGTCATGGAAGATGTCGAGGCACTAAATCATCGTGCATTACGGCATGAGCTTGCTGTGACGAAATTAAGCTATCATGCCTTTGCATATCTCGTTGACGCTTATGCATTGCTTGAATCGGGCAGCGCATTGGGCAATGGTGTCGGACCACTTCTTATAGCAAAATCACCAGATGTCGAAAGCATTATCAATCAATCTGTTGTCGCCATTCCTGGCACATATACGACGGCTAATTTTCTATTCAGTTTGGCATATCCAGAAGCACAAAACAAACAAGAATTTGTTTTTCACGATATTGAAGGAGCTGTACTGAGGGGGGATGTTGCGGCAGGTGTTATCATCCATGAAAACCGTTTCACATACCAAAATCATGGTTTGGTCAAACTCATTGATTTAGGCGAATTTTGGGAAAAAACAACAAATAAACCCATTCCGTTAGGCGGCATCGTCGTTCGACGCGATTTACCTAAGGAAGTACAACAAAAAATGGAACGAGTCATGCGGCGAAGCGTTCAATATGCGTTTGCACACCCCAAAGCGAGCTACGATTTTGTGGCGCAACATGCCCAAGAAATGGATGAAACCGTTAGACAAATGCACATTGATTTGTATGTCAATCATTTTACTGAGGGGTTAGGAAAAGAAGGTAGATCCGCTGTGACGACACTTTTCGACATGGCTAATGAGCGCAGTATTATACCGCATTACACGTCTAAAGTTTTCTTAAATTAAAATGATTGTTTTTCTGATAAAAAAATTTGATTAAAAAATAAAATTATAAATAATTGGTTGTCAATTATTTATAAAATATGATTATACATTCTGCTATTTTAAACATAAGTTTAATTGACAAATTAACTTGTTAAATCATGTTTTGGCACGCTTATTGCTAATCTATAATTGTAAGTTTTGGTTAAAGAATTGTAAAATTCGTTTTCGTGAATGCCTTAGCCCCTACGCTAAGGCATTTTTTTATGCCCCTACTCCATGTTTTGCCCTTCAAGTTGCTACCTTTGACAAAAAAATGGAAAAAATAAAGCCTGAAGACCTTTGGCACTTTCTCGATGAACGTGTATTGATTGACGTGCGTTCTCCTGCCGAATATGCTCATGCCCACGTACCTCAGGCTTTAAGTTTACCGCTTTTTAATGATGCTGAACGGGCGAAAGTTGGTACTATTTATAAACAAGTTTCCCCTGAAAATGCGCTCTTCAAAGGTTTGGATTTTGTCGGTCCTAAAATGTCTGGATTTATCAAAAAAGCTATAAAATGGTCGCCTTCACGTAAAGTGATTGTGCATTGTTGGCGCGGTGGCAAACGCAGTGGCTCGATGGCGTGGCTTTTGAAATTTGCTGGATTTGATGTCTTGACAATAACAGGTGGTTATAAAGCCTATCGGCAATATGTGTTACAACAGTTTGAAAACCAAGGCATTAAACCCATTATTTTAGGTGGTAAAACAGGCAGTGGCAAAACGCACATTCTTAAAGAATTAGAAAAAAAAGGTGAACAAATCATAGATTTAGAAGCCTTGGCGCATCATAAAGGCTCTGCATTTGGTTGGATTGGAGAAGAAACGCAGCCCAGTTCTGAACAATTTGATAATAACTTATTTGATGTTTTTCGAACATTA
>JANMJN010001354.1:0-4433 GCA_031371355.1 Saprospiraceae bacterium | reverse complement strand
GATCAAATGCGCTTTGTCCGTTTTTTCAAATCACCAGCACCTGTCCGTGAAGTGAGCCTTGTGACGCGGCGTGCTTTTGTCAAAAAACGCTTGATAGAAGTGTTGAAACAAGAGATTTTGAATAATTTGCCAACCGATTTGAGGCGTACATCAAAGAAAAAAGTAATGAGCATCGCCCGTTAATGTAAAAGAAAAAGGAGATCCAATTTAAAAAAAATCTAAATAGTTAAATTATTAACGAAAAATTAAAACGATTTTTGTCCTCTCATAGTTAACTTATAGTTTTGTCAATCTTTTGATAATGGCACTCATTCGACGAAAAACGATACATTTATAAAACAAGTTTTTTCTCTATTCATCCAAATTCCTAATAACTTATGGCTTGGTTAACGAATTACTTAACATCTTCCATTGGTCGAAAACTCACAATGAGTTTGACGGGGTTGTTCATGATTTTGTTCCTTGTCGTCCACTTGCTCGGTAATTTCCAGCTTTTGAAGGACGACGATGGCGAAGCGTTCAATAAATACACGTATTTTATGACGCATTTTCCACTCATTAAGATGATTTCGTACGGTTTGTACTTCTTTATCATCGTTCACACTGTTCAAGGCTTAATGCTCTGGTCTGCAAATCGCAAAGCAAAAGGGCAGACCTATGCGGTCAAAACACGCCCGCCAGGTGTCACGTGGGCTTCGGGTAATATGGCTTTGTTAGGCACTTTGATTCTCGCGTTCCTCATCATCCACATGGCGCAATTTTGGGGTCAGATGCATTTTGGAGATATGGCGACAAGGGCTTATAAGGATTTTGCCGAAGGCGAACCGATTAAGGATTTGTACAGCCTTGTTGCCGACACCTTCAAAAATCCACTTATGATTGTATTATATGTGATTGGTCAAGCGGTTTTGGCGTTCCATTTGTGGCATGGTTTCCAATCGGCATTTCAGACTTTGGGTATCAATCATCCGAAATATACGCCGTTTATCAATGGCTTTGGAAAGGCATTTGCGATTCTTATTCCTTTGGGATTTGCAGCAATTCCAGTTATTTTCTTCTTATCTCATTGATTTTAAGGAAAATAACACCCCCTCAGTAAAATGACATTTTTTAATTAAAAAATAAAATTTCGACAATGGCAATCAAAGAAGTTGATGTACATGGTCTCAAAATAAAAGAAAGCGACCGCGAACTGGATTCAAAGATTCCAGCGGGAGCGATTGAAGACAAATGGACAGATTATAAAGGACACGTTCCTCTCGTTTCGCCTGCGAACAAAATGCGCATTGACATTATTGTCGTCGGTTCGGGCTTGGCAGGTGCTTCGGCAGCCGCTTCGCTTGGCGAATTGGGCTACAATGTTAAAGTATTTACATTCCACGACTCACCACGTCGCGCCCACTCGATTGCAGCACAAGGCGGTATCAATGCCGCGAAAAACTACCGCAACGACGGTGATTCAGTCTTTCGTTTGTTTTACGACACCGTAAAAGGTGGTGATTACCGCGCTCGGGAAGGTAATGTACATCGTTTGGCAGAGGTTTCTACCGATATCATTGACCAATGCGTAGCGCAAGGAGTGCCTTTTGCACGTGAATATTCAGGTATGCTCGACAACCGCTCATTTGGTGGTGTACAAGTGTCTCGGACTTTTTATGCTCGTGGTCAAACGGGGCAACAATTGTTGATTGGCGCATATCAGGCATTGAGCCGCCAAATCAAAGCAGGTTCTTGCAAGATGTACAACCGCCACGAGATGCTCGATGTCGTCAAAGTTGACGGCAAAGCACGCGGTATCATTGCACGGAACTTAGTAACTGGTGAATTGGAGCGTTTTTCAGCACATGCGGTTGTTTTGGCAACAGGCGGTTATGGCAACGTTTTCTACCTTTCGACCAATGCCATGATGTGTAATGTGACGGCTACTTGGCGTGCGCATCGCCGTGGTGCATACTTCGGCAATCCCTGTTTCACACAGATTCACCCGACATGTATCCCTGTTTCAGGCGAATATCAATCAAAATTGACCTTGATGTCTGAATCTTTGCGGAATGACGGACGCATTTGGGTGCCAAAACGCAAAGAAGATTGTGGCAAACACCCTAACGACATCAAAGAGGAAGACCGTGATTATTATTTGGAGCGCATCTACCCTGCTTTCGGGAATCTCGTACCCCGTGACGTAGCGAGTCGTGCTGCGAAAAACGTGTGCGATGATGAACGTGGTGTGGGCAAATCAGGCTTAGGTGTTTATCTCGATTTTTCAGCAGCCATCAATCGTTTAGGCGAAGATAAAGTGCGTGAGCGTTACGGCAACCTTTTCGATATGTACGCCAAAATCACAAACGAAAATCCTTACAAACAACCGATGCGTATTTATCCTGCTGTCCACTACACAATGGGCGGTTTGTGGGTTGATTATGAGCTAATGACATCGGTGCCAGGTTTGTTTGCCATGGGTGAATGTAATTTCAGCGACCACGGCGCAAACCGTTTGGGCGCTTCGGCATTGATGCAAGGGTTGGCAGACGGCTATTTCGTTTTGCCATACACCATTGGCAATTTCCTCTCAAAAGACATCCGAACGGGCAAAATTGCCACCGATTCGCCTGAATTTGTAGAAGCAGAAAAAGAGGTAAAAGACCGAATTGACCAACTTCTCAATATCAAAGGCAATCAATCAGTTGAAAGTTTCCACCGTCGTTTGGGTAAAATTATGTGGGATTATTGCGGCATGGCTCGGAATGCAGAAGGCTTAACAAAAGCCATTGGTATGATTCAAGCATTACGTACAGAATATTACAAAGACCTTTTCGTGCCAGGCACTTCATCGGAATACAATCCTGAACTTGAAAAAGCTTTACGCGTAGCAGACTTTATTGAACTCGGCGAATTAATGTGTGTGGATGCTTTGAACCGTAACGAATCTTGTGGTGGTCACTTCCGTGAAGAATCGCAAGACAACGGCGAAGCCTTACGCGATGATGAAAACTTCGCTTATGTCGCCGCATGGGAATATGGTGGAGACCCTTCTGATCCGATTTTGAATAAAGAACCATTGGTTTTTGAAGAAGTCAAGTTGCAGACGCGGGTTTATGCATAATTAATACCCCTCAGTATTTTAACAAAAAGTTCTTTGTTTTTTATTTAACACATAGTCACATAGGAAGCATAGCTTTTATTTTTTCAATAAAAAAAACTATGTGCCTATGTGACTATGTGTTTATCAAAAATTGAATAAAAATGAAATTAAATCTAAAAATATGGCGGCAAGGCGGCAAATATAAAGGCGAACTTGTCAATTATGCACTCGATGGCGTAAACGAACACATGTCCTTCCTCGAAATGCTCGACGTTTTGAACGAGGAATTGGTGTCCAAAAAAGAAGAGCCTGTCGCTTTTGAACACGACTGCCGCGAAGGTATTTGTGGCACTTGCTCACTCGTCATCAATGGTCGTCCACACGGACCTTGGAAAGCGACTACAACTTGTCAGCTCCACATGCGCGAGTACAAAGACGGCGATACGGTGGTCATAGAGCCTTTCCGCGCACGTGCTTTTCCTGTTATAAAAGACTTGGTTGTTGACCGTTCTTCGTTCGATCGCATCATACAAGCCGGTGGTTACGTCTCTGTCGGCACAGGACAAGCACAAGACGGTAATTCTATTCTAATCGGCAAAGAACAAGCTGCCAGTGCCATGAATGCCGCAGAATGTATCGGTTGCGGTGCTTGCGTCGCAGCATGTCCAAATGGTTCAGCGATGTTGTTTACCGGTGCAAAAGTGGCACATTTGGCTCGTTTGCCTCAAGGTCGTCCTGAAGCCGCCAAACGCGTTCAAGACATGATAGCCCAACACGATGCCGAAGGTTTTGGTATGTGTAGCAACATCGGTGCATGCGAAGCGGAATGCCCTAAAAGCATTAGTCTTGATACGATTGCAACGATGAATCGGGAATATAACTCGGCTTCTTTTACGGCTGCGCCTGAAAAGGCGATGGCAGAATGATTTTAATTACTTGATTGTCAAAGTATTATAGAAAAAGCATGGTCGGATACCCCCTCAGTATCCGACCATTTTTTTTAGCATTTATGGAAGTTTCTTAATTCGCAAAAGAGGGCTTTCCCCCTTTCCATGCAATCGGATAACGCGCGCAGGAAGTATTTATAGAACCATCAACAGCCGTTGGGTAACAATCAGGTGTTGCATAAATACCATAAGGGTCGAAAAAGTACCATTTACTATCCGTTGGGTCGCGATGTGCGAAAAAAATGTGCAAATGTGTATTCGGACCTGTCCCATTGCCACCCATACAACCACAACCTCCTGGTCCTGTCGAACCTGCCCATGCCAAAAAGTCACCCGCATTTAGGTTTTTACCAACCAAATTAGCGTCTATTGTCTGTGCATTTGTACCCCAATGTGGCTCACTG
>JANMJN010000865.1:0-3577 GCA_031371355.1 Saprospiraceae bacterium | reverse complement strand
CCGGCGCTGCCCGGAATCTTGTTGCAGGCGGTGTGGTTGGCGTTGGTCTTGCTACAATAAGAGAAGGATTTTATGCCTCTCTACGATTATCGATGCCACCAATGCGGTGAGACTTTCGAAGTCAGGCAGAAGTTCTCCGACGAGCTCCTCCAGACCCACGAAGGATGCGGTTTGTTTTTCCAATATGCTTCATGCGTAAATCCTGTTGACATCGCTAATGGGTTGAGTGGCTGGAAATAACGCATTGGAATATGTTGATAATCGAAGTTAGGTGCCGGGCATCCTGGAATCCCACCTGGACAAGAACCATCGTAGATCAACTCTCCATCAGACCCATCGTTGTTGCGGCGATAAACCTTATAACCCGTCCCATATTTATGTGTATGTCCGACGATTGCCCACACAAATATTTTGCCCATACCACTATTGGCAATAGGCTGTCTAAAGGACACTGTCTGATTATTATTTGGGATGAAAATAAAGGTATTGGGTATTAAAATCGTCTTCATTTCCTGCCTTGCAGTTCCCAGCGGCTGCGTATAAATATTCAAAAATGCTTCAGCTTTATATACGTGTGCCGACGAATAATTGATATAATGAGAATCCAGATCGAGCACTCGATTTTTTTCCCAAATAAAAGCAGTTTTGGCAGGCAGTTTCAAATCCAACCGTTCTTGGACTGCCGAAACGAGGTTGATATTACTGTGGTTGGCATTGGTGCGCAAACCCGCAGGAATGCTTGTCGCATCTGAAGGTTTATTGAAATTGTAAATAATAAAATGGTGAGACGAACTTGAAATAATATGGTCAATACGGTTCACCTCTAAGTCAGAAGCCATATTAAGTTCCCATTTTTGATAGTATTCCAACTCTTTGCCCACTTGCCCATTAGGCGCAAGGAAAAAAGGACCCATTTTGATTTGAAACCCCTCCGTCGCAGCAGGCGCAGCAGGGGGCACATTGAAAGCGGCTAATGCCTTGCCGACGGTATCGTAGTAAGCACGAATGCGGTCATCAGGAATGATTGCCGTCTTGTTAGCACCGTATAAAATCCATTGACGGATGATTTCTTTTTCAACTTTTGTCAATGCCGTACCTTCTTTTGGCATCGAACTGCCTTCGTCTGCTGTCAATGTCGGGTAATAAGTATCAAAATTACCATTGATTTTATGAAACAAAAAAGAACGATCAACCCGCCCGGGATAGACGCGTTTATGCCCTTTGATCGATGCCGTCGCATTGCTGGGGGTAACATTCACCAGGGCATTAAAAACGACACCTGGCTTGTCGGTGCCGCTTCCTTCAAGGTCGAGTCCCCCTGATTTTGTCGCATTGGAATGGCATGTCGGTGCGCATTTTGTTTGAAAAATACTATAGACCTTCGTAAAGGCAACAGACTGACCCCTCAGTAAAAAAGGCAGAACCAAAGGTAAAACGAGGAAAAGTAATTTTATTTTCATGTCATATTATTTTTAAAGAAGTGAAGTTAAGGCTTTTTTTAAAAAATTAGAAAAGAGTTTTTATCTTTACTTATAGGAAGCTATATATTTTCACAAATAACTGATAATCATCCTATTAAAAAGATAACTAAATTAAATTCAGATAAATTTTCAAAATAAAATGAACGACTTTTCTTACGTAGCCAATGCCCATCCGCAATATATCGAGGGTCTTTACAATGAATATTTAAAAGACCCCAATTCAGTAGACCCATCTTGGTCCTTGTTTTTCAGAGGCTTTGATTACTATACCGACAATAATGGTAATGGTTCATCAAATGACAAAACGGCAAATTTAACAGCAAATTTAGGGACAATTCCAGAGAAAGAATTGGCAGTAATGATGGTCATTGACGGCTATCGGCATCGCGGGCATTTGCTCTCGACAACAAACCCGATTAAACCTCGTCTGGACCGTGCGCCACATCTCGAATTGAGCGATTATGGATTAGAAGAAAGTGATTGGGACAAACCATTTGTTGCGGGGCAAACTTTGGGCATGAAAAATGCCACTTTGCGACAGATTTTTGACCGTTTACATGCCATTTATTGCGAGAATATTGGGTACGAATACAGTCATATTGATAAGCATGAACAACGCCTTTGGTTGCGAGAACGCATCGAAAAGCACTCTCACAAGGAGGGATTTGGTTTGAGCCATGATAAAAAACGACGAATCCTCGAAAAACTCAACGAAGCCGTTGGTTTCGATGAATTTCTGGGCAAAAAATTCGTCGGTAAAAAACGTTTTTCAATCGAAGGCGCTGAAACGACGATTGCGGCACTCGATGCTATGATTAACACAGGTGCAGACGAC
This sequence comes from Saprospiraceae bacterium, assembly GCA_031371355.1. Taxonomy (GTDB): domain Bacteria; phylum Bacteroidota; class Bacteroidia; order Chitinophagales; family Saprospiraceae; genus JAAFJT01. Next base: position 1,261 of record JANMJN010000865.1, on the reverse strand, counting down.
CGCGTTGAAGAAGTTGTTGTCGGCATGGCACATCGTGGACGCTTGAATGTTTTGGCGAATACGATGCGTAAAACTTATGACAGTATTTTCAATGAATTTGATGAAAATGTCGGTGAATTGAGCTACGGTAGCGGCGATGTGAAATACCATTTGGGCTACTCGTCGCAAGTAGAAACACTAAATGGCAAGATTGTTTATCTGAAATTACTACCGAATCCATCCCATCTCGAAGCTGTTGACCCTGTTATGGTCGGCTATGCACGAGCGAAAGCGGATATTTTGTACGAACACGATTATGACCGTATTTTACCCATCATGATTCATGGGGATGCCGCTGTGGCGGGTCAAGGCATTGTCTATGAAGTGTTGCAAATGAGCAATTTACGCGGCTACGATGCGGGTGGTTCAATTCACTTTGTTATCAATAATCAAATTGGTTTTACGACCAATTTTGAAGACGCACGGACTTCAACCTACTCGACAAGTGTCGGCAATACCATACAAGCACCGACTTTTCATGTTAACGGCGACGACCCTGAAGCAGTGGTTTTTGTCTGCGAATTGGCAGTTGCCTATCGTCAAAAATTCAATACCGATGTATTTGTGGATATGGTTTGTTATCGCCGTTGGGGTCACAACGAAAGTGATAATCCAGCTTTTACACAACCTTTGATGTGGAAATTGATTGAAAAACACAAAAATCCACGCGAAATATATGTCGAGCAATTATCCAAACGCAATGATGTCAGCCGCGAATTAGCTGAAAAAATGGCGACTGAATATTATGAAAAATTGCAAGACCGACTCGATGAAGTAAAACAAAAACAGGCACCTTACACATATCAGGAGCCTGACCTGGCTTGGCGGAGTCTCAAACGTGGTAAAGAAGTGACCGACGATATGTATGAATCGTCGCCTGAAACAGGGATTGAGCGTGAAAAAATTGATAAAATCATCAATCATCTCAATACCATTCCGAATGGCTTTTCTCCCTTAAAAGATGTTTTGCGTTACCTCAACGGCAAACAAAAACTGTTGGCAGACAATAATGTTGACTGGGGCTATGGCGAATTAATGGCTTATGCTTCTATTCTGTTAGAAGGCAGAAATGTCCGTTTGAGTGGTGAAGACGTTAAACGGGGAACATTCAGTCACCGCCATGCTTGCTTTTTTGATGCCGATACAAACGGTGAATTCAATCGTTTGAGTACGATTGCAGAGACTCAAGGAGCGTTTTATATCTTCAATTCGCTTCTTTCAG
>JANMJN010001282.1:0-2397 GCA_031371355.1 Saprospiraceae bacterium | reverse complement strand
TGAACGCCATAAAAACCGTCATACGTGATGTTTAATTTGCCTTTTTTACCCTGTTTTGAAGTAATCAAAATGACACCATTAGAAGCCCTTGCGCCATAAATAGCGGCAGCCGAAGCGTCTTTCAGAATCTCAATAGATTCCACATCATTCGGATTGATTTCACAAATGCCGCCCGTGTAAGGAATCCCATCCCAAATAATGAGGGGGCTTGTGCTGGCACTAATCGAATTGCGTCCACGTATCAAAATGGAATTGTTGTTGCCTTCCGCACCGCCACTGTTTGTATTGATTTGCAGACCAGGCACAGAACCTTGGAGGGCTTGCGCGATGTTCGTATTCGGCAAAGCCTCCAAGCGTTCTCTCGAAACCGAAGCTACCGAACCCGTCACGTCGCTTTTCTTTTGCGTACCGTAACCGACTACGACGAGTTGCTCCAAAGATTTGCCTTCTTTCAAAACGACGTTGATAACTGTTTGACCACTAATGGATACCGCTTGTTTGTCATAACCGACAAAACTGAATACGAGCGTACCTTTTTTCTCATTATCCGCCAATTCAAGGCTGTATTTGCCATTTTCGTCGGTCAACGTACCTTTTGTCGTACCTTCCAAAACGACAGATGTGCCGACCATCGGCTCGCCTTTGTCATCCGTCACTTTACCCGTGATTGTCATAGCAACGACAGCGGCGGGTTGCTTTAATATTATTGTTTCGACAGCCTCTACTGAGGGGTTCGTCGTCAGAATAATTTGCCGCGCACCCACAAGTTCGTACTGTACACCCGATTTCTTAAAGATGGTTTCTAAGATTTTGGAAAGCGGTTTGTCATTTGTGGTCAGATTGATTTTTGTGTTTGCACCAATCGTGCGTGAATTGTACGAAAAACGTACATTCATTTCCTTTTCAATGGTCACAAGAACATCTTTTATGGGCATATCAATCACATTCAAGGATAGTTTTTGGCTCAAAACCCCTTGTGCAGTGCTGCTATGAGCAAAAGATACACTTGTAAAAAGAATAGCTAAGAGTAGCTGAGTCAAGCTAATTTTCATGACCTCCCACCAGATTTCAGGAATAGTTCCTTTGTTTTTCATACATTTGCGTCGTTTAGTTGATAAAATAATTTTTTGTCAATGCAACTTAATTCCCTAACTTTTTGTAACGAGTCACCTCGAAACAAAAGCACACATTGATTCCACAATCAAACAAAAATGGGAAGGATTCTTGTAGTCGCAGATGCTACCAACATCTTCGGCTACTTTTTTTTAAAATGATGGATGATGAGTTATGAATGATAAATTTTTTACCCCCCTCAGTATATTCATCATTCATCATTACTTACATCCTCGCCCGTCAATAATAATTTTAGCGTCCAATTCACGATAGCGCGCACCAATCGTTTTACAAATAATCGTCAATTTCTCAAAAAGAGGTTCGTCAGTCAACGAAGTCGTAATCATACAGTTTTTTAAAATATCTTCATCAAAAATAATCTCTATGCCGTAAGCTTCTTCGAGTGCATGCAGCACACTCGGCGCAGGGGCATCGTCAAAATGTAAATCTTTAATCTTCACGTTTGTAATCAGCAAGGTAGGTATTTCTTGAACCGATTTTTTGAACCGATTGACTTCACTCTGAAAGACGACCTCTTGATTGGGTGTTAACACGACTGCTTGTTTTTCAGAATCTGTTTCTTTGTCGTTATTTTCGGTATAAACAGCTACTTTACCCGTTTTTACAATCACCTGGACATTTTTATCAAAGGCATTGATCTTGAAACTTGTGCCAAGCACCTTTGTCACAACCCCATTCGCATAAACTAAAAATGGTTTAGACGGATTCTTTGTCACATCAAAAAAAGCGGCGCCTTCCAGATGCACCTCTCTTGTATTACCATCAAAATCAGCGGGATAAGTCAATTGACTGCCTCTGCTTAAAGTGACAACACTCCCATCATTCAATGTTATGGGCAATGGATATTCTTCATCATTTACTTTTTTAATTTGTTCTTTGAATGCGGTTGGCGTTTTATGTTCTATAATAGCCATTGCCCCCCCCTCAGTATTTTGAGTCTTTTGATTAGAAAACCACCACCAAGTACCCAAAACAGCGAATAAAACCGTTGCTGCAACGGCAATCGCTCGATAATTTCTGAGTACAAAAAACTTTGTAGTCTGTTTCGAAGAAGTCGTTTCTCGCACATCAATTTGACTCATAATTTTATCGACTGCGCTATCAATTTCCAAATCTGTTATTGGCTCTTGACTTTCTTCAATAGTGATGAGTAGCATTTGAGCTTGCTCAATAATTGCCTTTTTTGTTGGGTTCTCAATAACCCAATATTGCCAAAAAGCCTTAGCTTGGGGGTCATTGTCCATAACCCAAGCCCGAAATATG
>JANMJN010001263.1:0-2590 GCA_031371355.1 Saprospiraceae bacterium | reverse complement strand
GAATCAAAACATAACTGGCTACGATGCCAATGATAAAAATCAAAACTGCAATCAGCTCTGCTTGTGTCATTTTAAAATTGGGCATATCAATCAACTTATCATTAACACGTATTTTTTCTATGAAAAAACGTTCAATACCGTTCAAAATCAAGTAAATCATGAACAAAACACCGTGCGTACTGATGCGTTTGCGAATAGCCCATAAGAAAAAACCGATGCTTAAAGCCATAATGACTTCGTAAAAAGGCGTTGGGTAAACGGGTATAGGCAAGTGATGATTGTGCAACGCCGTCAAACCTTCAATCGGAATGCCCGAATCTACGACATTACGGGGATAGTCAAACGACCATATCCAGGATGGTAAAAACCAACCACTTGGCATGGGTGCGGCATCAATGCCCCAATCACCGTCACCTGACAACTGGCAACCGATGCGACCGACGCCGTAGGCAAACATGAGGGCAGGCGCAACAGCATCCATCATGTAAATGGGATTCATTTTTAGCTTATTTTTCACAAACCAATAAACACCAATGAATCCGCCAATGAGTCCACCATAAATTGCTATGCCTGAACCACTGAAAAAAGTGTGGATAGGGTCATTGAAAAAGGCTTTAATATTATCGGGGCTTTCCAAAATGGCAAAAATCTTTGCACCCAACAAACCTGAAATAGCGGCAACCATTGTGATGTCACCAACACGCTCATGTGGAAAAGCCATTTTCATATTGCCTTTTTCGTCTTTGACAGGTTGGGCTTCGAAAAGCCCTTGGGCAGCTTTGCGTTTCAATTCCAAATATAAAGCGTATGCCGCTGTCAAAAAAGCCAAAGCGAGGAACAGACCAAAGGTCTGGATATATTGCGCCCAATTGTCATAAGGCGTACCAAATAAGTCGTGAAGGATATAGGATAGGTTTGGATACATAACTGTATGCTAAATTTTAAATATGTCTGTATATTAAGGTGTCAAAAATAAAACGATTCCACAGAAGCAGAACCGTTTTGAGGAATTATTAATTTTTTATGTTGTAAAATCTATTTTCGACCTTGATTTCTACTGTTTTATGCTGAAAACATAATATCCGAAAGTTCATTAATGGCTATACTTGCAACCACATCACCATCGGTATTAAAATCAATCAATGCTACTGATGCAATGGCATTGATATTCCCCCCCTCAGTATTTTCCTCTTTTGGCAGCTCAATTTTGATATAATTGTCTGTAAAACCAGTTAAAAAGGCATTGTTTTTATGTTTTTCAAACAAAACTTCTCGTGTTTGCCCTAAAAACTGCTGATAGAAAGCGCGGCGTTTTTTTTCTGACAGAATCCTAAGCATTTCGTTGCGCTCGCGGCGTTTGTGCATCGGTACGGCGTTTTCCATATCATTTGCAGGTGTATTTGGGCGTTCTGAATAAGTAAAAACGTGCAAATAACTGATGTCAAGGCTGTTGATAAAACGATAGGTTTCTAAGAAATCTTCATCCGTTTCGTCAGGAAAACCGACAATCACGTCCACACCAATACAGGCATGAGGCATGAGCGATTTTATCGTTTCCACTCGGCTGGCATACAATTCGCGTTTGTAACGCCGCATCATTTGTTGCAATTGTTTATTATTCCCTGACTGTAAAGGAATGTGAAAATGGGGCATAAAACGGTGAGAGCCCCCAACAAACGCGATGATTTCATCTGTCAACAGGTTCGGTTCAATGCTCGAAATGCGGAAGCGGTTGATACCTTCTACTTTGTCTAATTCCTTTATCAAATCAATGAAAAGCGCTTCTTTTTTAACCCGTATCCCTTCAATAACCTCCGTGCCGTTGCCAAAATCGCCAATATTGACACCCGTCAGTACGATTTCTTTCACGCCCATTTCAGCGATTTTATGGGCATTCGCCACCACACTTTCGACGGTATCAGAACGGCTTTTACCACGAGCCAATGGGATGGTACAAAAAGAACATTTGTAATCGCAGCCGTCTTGAACTTTCAAAAAAGAACGGGTGCGGTCGCCAAACGAAAAGGCGTTGTGAAAGGTATTCACTTCTCGGATTTCACCCGCCGATACCATGCCTTTGCCTTGTGCTTTGGTGAGTGAATCAATATAATCAATGATTTTAAACTTCTCTCCTGCCCCTAACACTAAGTCAACGCCCGGTATTTCTGCTATTTCCTGTGGCTTCAATTGGGCATAACAACCGACCACAACGACGAATGACTGAGGGGTATGCCGCAACGCACGACGCACGATTTGACGACATTTTTGGTCTGCAAAATCGGTAACACTACATGTATTTATGACATACACATCTGCCCCTGCGTCAAACTCATTGACAAAGAAGCCGTTGTCCTCAAAAAGCCGTTGGATGGAAGAGGTCTCGGAATAGTTGAGTTTGCAACCCAATGTATGAAAAGCGACTGATTTAGGTGTTGCCATTTTTGTTATTCGTTATTTGTTAATTCGTTATTGGTAATTCGTCTATTCGTTAGTCGTAAGTTTGCACTGCTAAAGAATAGACGAATTACCAATAACGAATTAACGAGACTTCGGACGTGGACGTTTGCCGCCGCCGCCCATTGTATTGCGG
>JANMJN010001213.1:0-4628 GCA_031371355.1 Saprospiraceae bacterium | reverse complement strand
AACCTCTCGAATCAGTCCAATCTGTGGTCAAAAAAAATCACAATAATGAAAACCTTATTAACAATCATATTCGTCGGATTATTCATTGGTTTTGTGATAAAAACCCTTGTCATTGAATCCTTTACCGTCCCAACAGATTCCATGACACCGACCATAGCCGTTGGTCAACATGTATGGCTTAACAAACTGCCTTTTACACCCAAACAAGGCGATGTCATTGGTTTTGAACGCAATGGTGAAAGTTTTGTCAAACGCATCGTCGGTGTGCCTTCTGATTCCGTTTTTACTGAGGGGGGGTATCGTTATCAAGTTTATAAAAATAAAAGACTTACATCTGGTCGTTCATTTAATTTTATGAAAATACCCAAACAAGGTGAAACAATCACATTAACCGATTCAAACTATACTTTTTATCAATCATTGATAGAAAAAGAAGGCAATCAAATAGGTAAGCTCTTAGATAGAATTTTTATAAATGGTTCTGAAACAACACATTATACGTTTAAACAAAATTATTACTTCGTTCAAGGAGACAACACAGAGGCTTCTATTGATTCACGACAATTCGGTTTGATTAGTGAAAAAAGTATGCTAGGGAGATTGATATTGTAAGTCTTAAAATAGATGTATCGAATATAAAAACGCCGTTGTCACTGTAACTTTTTGAGACAACGGCGTTTTTATATATCGCATATTTTAATCATTGATGCTGAATCATAACTTTTTCCACCCGTCGTTCGTCTGCTGTTTGATAATCTACGATGTATAAACCATTTTGTAAAAGGTGGGTATCTAATGTCAAAAATCGGTTATTCTGACCTTTTTCAATATTGACCGTCTGCCCAATCGCATTTATGAGTTTAACTGTCCATTCTTTATTGGTCTCATTTGTGATATTCACATTGATTTTACCATCGGCAGGATTAGGACTAATGCTCAAAGGCAGAAGCCTATGCACATTATTTTGATGCCCAGCAGGTGTCACAAGTTGTACTTGGTAATTGTCTGGATCATTTGCGCCAAAAAGAGGAAAAGGTTGGTTACAAGCGGCAACTTCTGCCGTTTGAGTCACACTTAGGGTATTATTTACTACAAATAAATGGAAAGTCGCCGTTGCCATTTCTCCCGCAGCCAAGTTTGGAATTGTCCAGAAGCCGTGCCATGAGTCATAGTAGCCTTTTGAAGCATACGCCGCTTGATAAGCAAATGGCTGGGCATCTCCTTCAAAACGTTTGTACGGTGGTAGCCAATAAACCCGAACGTTTGTGGCATTGGTGCTGCCAGTGTTTGTGATTTTTAACGTATATTTGATTGAACTATACAGCGTCAAATTGTTGTTGTCCGCAGTGATTGATAAAGAGAAATTATTGCAAGCAGGTCTATTCATTTTCAACAATTGAGATGTAAACAGGCTCGTAACATAAATATTACCACTTGCGTCTAAGGCTAAACCTGCGCCGGGTCCAAAATTGCTGGCAACAACTTCAGAGTTTGCACCCCCCCGTTGGATACGGTGTACTTTTCCAGACCCAAAAACAAAACCAGGAGTTGGTGCAAAACCAAAGTTGCCAAATTGGTTAGCATACAAATCACCAGTACGGTAATCAAGTGCGATATCCGTTAACATTGTGAAACCTTTGGCGTAAGGAGTAAGTACCCCCGTACTACTTAAATTGTAAACAAGTGACTGACCCGCATTGAAAGGGAATCCCGTCAGAATACTTAAGTAAAAACCGCCGTCAGGATTGGCAATAATCTTTGTCGGCACAGCATCTACCATAGGAGGTCCAATCGGCGTTGGATTTGGTACTGGCGGGATACGGGCAAAAATGGTTCTTTGTCCAGTTGAAGTCACTTTAACAATCATGTTTGCACCGGCATCGGCAACATACCAACTGCCGTCACTTGCCAAAACAGCACTGAAAGGATTGCTATTGGTAACACCCGTTTGAGCCAATGAAAAACGGCTGATATCAATAGTTGATGTTGTATCAGCAACTGTTTTAGGTGTGGTGACACCTGGTTGAAAACCTGTAAGGTTAAAAAGCATAATTCGACCAAACAGAATAGTAGGACCTTCGCCTACAATCACTGCCAAGCGATTGTTGGGCAGCAACATGGTACGCCAAGCACCTGTTGTTTCACCCGTCACAGCGTCCGCATACGAGGGAAGCCCTCTAACGATGGTGTCTTTTACCCCGTTTGGCCTAACACGAATAACACGTCCATTATTAGTCCCAGTGCCTGTCTCAGCCACCCAAATATTGCCACTCATATCGGCTTCGATACCTGCGGGACTGACTAAATTGTTAGCAATGGGCGTTAATTGTGCAAAGGAAATGGCGTAAAAAAGAAGAGAAAAGAAGGCGGTAATTGTTAAATTTTTCATTTGATAACGTTTTCATTATTAAAAAATAAGGTTTTAGAAATCTTTAACCGCAGTTATTTTTTAGTTCTGAAGGTTTAAGCAAAAATAAATAGAAAATGGGAAATCTCAAAGTTAAAAAAGGTTTTTGTGGTTTTAAAAATGCTTTTTTAACAATTTTAGTCGGAAAAAGATTAAAAGAAAAGTTGATAAATGCTTAGAGAGTAAAGTGATTGTAACTCTTAAGCAGTGATGGGTTTTTATCACCTACATTTCGCTCCACTTGAAGATTATGCAGTCAAATCGAAAAGTAGAACGAAATTTAATTTTGAGTGTTTACCTTTGCAACCCGAACCCATCGGTTCATCATTTTTGTTAAATTTAATAAATCATTCAGATACAAATATGAATACAAGCTTTTTTAATCTCACTGTTAAGAGGGTCGTTCGTGAAACGGCTGATGCTGTTAGCCTTTATTTTGAATTACCTAATAATTTAAAAGAAGCCTTTAAATTCGTTCAAGGTCAACATTTGACTTTGAAATTTACGATTGGCGGCGCAGACATAAGGCGTGCTTACTCGATTTGCACCAGTCCACTCGAGGAAGAATTGGCTGTGACCGTTAAGCAAGTGCCCAAAGGCGTTGTTTCAACGTATATTTGTGAAAAAGTGCAACCAGGACAGACGATAGAGGTGATGCCGCCGTTGGGTCGTTTTTTTACCCCCCTCAGTATAGATGCTCGAAAAGACTATTATTTGTTTGGCGCAGGTAGTGGCATTACGCCTTTGATGTCTATTTTGAAAACCATTTTGGAAAGCGAACCACTGTCGCGTGTACACCTTTTGTACAGCAACCGCAACGAAGATTCGATTATTTTCAAGCAAGAACTCTCCAATTTACAACATAAATACGAGGAACAGTTGGTCGTCGAACACATTTTGAGTCAACCAAAAAAGGAAAAAGTAGGTGGTTTGTCAGGCTTGTTTTCAAAAGGCAAATCGTCATGGACAGGTAAAAATGGGCGAATTGACGATGCTCAAGTTATCGCCTTTTTGGAAGAAAATCCGATGCGTACTAAAATCGCTGAATACTTTATCTGTGGACCGAGTGGTATGATTGATGTGACAGAAAAAGCTCTTTTGGCTATAAATATTGATAAAAAACACATCCATATCGAGCATTTCAACAATATCGGTACAGCAACCGACCCCTCAGTATCAGCCTTAACGGTGGACGGTGCAACAGTAACTGTGACTTTGAATGGCAAAACGCATAAAATTGCAGTGCCAAAAGGACAAAAGATACTCGATGTGATGATTAAGGAAAAACTTGACCCACCTTATAGTTGTACATCGGGCGCCTGTTCGACGTGTATGGCAAAAGTCTCAAAAGGTGCTGTCAAAATGGATGCCTGTTTCGCCCTCGATGATGACGAAGTGGAAGCGGGTTATGTGCTGACTTGCCAAGCACATCCGACAACCCCTGAAGTTGAATTGACTTTTGATGTCTGATATTTTTGGGATAGAAACAAAAGCCGCTTTGCATTTTAAATAGTGTAAAGCGGCTTTTTTATATTGATTGCACGTAAAACTAAGGAATAGTGATGCTAAAAGGTCGAGTTGAATGTGGAAATGGTTGTAAATTGTCGGCAAAAAAAGATTGAAAAAATTGATGTTAGTTAAATTCCTTCGCTACAAACCATTAAATATCAATAAAATGGAAGAAAAACCACAATTCAACGACATTTTACTTTACAGCACGCCAAACGGCACTGTAAAAATTGAAGTTTTATATGAAGATGAAACGTTTTGGTTGAGCCAAAAACGGATGGCGGAATTGTTTGGCGTCGAATCGCATACCATAACTTATCATTTAAAAGAGATATTTAAAAGTGGTGAATTGGAAGAAGATTCAGTTACTCGAATTTTTCGAGTAACTGCCGCAGATGGTAAAAATTATAACACACAGTTTTATAATCTTGATGCAGTTATTGCCGTAGGCTATCGTGTAAACAGTGTCCAAGCGACTCGGTTTAGGATTTGGGCAACCCAAACGTTGAAAGAATTTATCATAAAAGGGTTCGTTTTGGATGATGAGCGTTTGAAACAAGGTAAACGTTTTGGGATGGATTATTTTACGGAACTTTTGGAACGTATTCGTGAAATCCGAGCGAGTGAAAGGCGTTTTTATCAAAAATTGACGGATATATACGCGGAATGTAGTCTCGATTATGACTCTAAAGCGGAATTGACACAAGCTTTT
>JANMJN010001182.1:0-4821 GCA_031371355.1 Saprospiraceae bacterium | reverse complement strand
CAATTATTCAAGCATTTCAGACATCGTCAGCAATATTATCCATGACTATCACCAATCGGTTGCGATAGATGAATCACATAAAATCACATTCCCAGGTGAACGCGTTTTACAGACGCGGCAAAAGAATCTTATCAATGGTGTGCCTGTTTTGAAAAATGTTTGGACAGAGATTCTTGGTTTTTTAGGGTAAATTGTGTTGCATTTTACGACTTATACTGATCCGAAGGATTCCTCTGGAAGGGGGGTATTTTGCGCCAATATTTATTTTGTCATCTGCAATGCATCCTATCATTTCCACCTCGCTTCACGCCACGCCTGTTGTTGTTCACGATTGAGAAACGTCCAAACAACGATGCGACTTGTTTTGTTGCCTTGCCCCATTTCTATGGTTTTGACATTCAATGCAACCGCTTTTTTTAAAGCGGCATAGACGCTTTTGAGATGCGATTGTTTGGAAATCAAAGTAGAAAAACAAAAACACGTTTGCGAAAATCGTTGGCTCTGGCGAATGATTTGTTCTACAAAGGCGACTTCGCCACCTTCGCACCACAATTCATTGTTTTGTCCGCCAAAATTTAGGACAGGTTCGGTTATTTTCTCTTTTTTAGGATTTAAATTATTCAATTTACGGAGCGTACCCGATTGGGCATCTTCAAGTGAGGAATGGAAAGGTGGATTACAAATCATTACGTCAATACGTTCTTCTCTATCCAAAATGCCGTAAAAAATGTCTTTTGGCTTGTCTTGCAACCGCAATTCAACGTGGCTTTCGAGCGTCGGATTGGATGCCAAAATGTTCTTTGCGGACTCAATTGCAGCGGCATCAATATCGGCACCAATAAATGACCAACCGTATTCTTTTTGACCAATAATCGGATAAACGCAGTTCGCTCCCACTCCAATATCCAAACATTTTATCTGTTCACCTGTCGGTATTTTCCCAAAATTAAATCTACTCAACACTTCGGCTATATGATGAATATAATCGGCTCTGCCTGGAATTGGTGGACATAAATAACCTTCTGGAATATCCCAATTGTCAATATCGTAGAAATGCTTCAACAATGCTTTGTTCAGCATTTTGACTGCTTCGGGGTCTGAAAAATTGATGGATTCATCGTTGTGAATATTCAATTGCACATAAGCCGTCAATTCGGGACAACTGCCAATCAATGCTTTGAAATCATAGCGTTCCCGATGTTTGTTGCGTGGGTGCAAACGGGCTTTTTCTTGGGGTTGCGCTTTCTTTGTATCTGGCAATGTGTGCTTTTTTGACATTTTATTTTTGATTCATCAATAGAAAGACCAAATGGTTTATCTCCTTGATTTTTTTCGCAAAATTAGACTTTTTTGCTTCAATTTGTTATTTTATAGAGGGAAATACTGAGGGGGATAGCGCTCCCATCCACAACCTTTTTTAAGTATCTAAATATATATTGTAAGCGGCATATTGTAAGTTTTAGGTGGCATATTGTAAGTTTTAGGTGGCATATTGTAAGTTTTAGGTGGCATATTGTAAGTTTTAGGCGGCATATTGTAAGTTTTAGGCGGCATATTGTAAGTTTTAGGCGGCATATTGTGCGTTTTAGGTGGCATATTGGGATTATTCAAAGAAGCTTATCAAAATGCTCCGAGACTTTATGATACTGCAAGTAGATACTTTTTAAAAAGCCTACCCAAAAATCCTAAACAATTGCATCCGATTAAGGAATCAACACATAACCTTTCGTCTGCAAGGTGGAAAGACCCAACATAGCTGATAAAATAGGCTTTATGTTCGGGTTTCGTGGTTCTTTGTCGAGTTTGCGTTTGTAAAGTGATTTAGATTGTTGGAAAAGACAAAATTATTTGAATTGTATTCAAAAGGTTAAAATACATTTTGAAACCATTGAAATACCCCCCCTCAGTATATCAGGGTTAAGAAGTATTTTTAAGATTGGTTTTCATCTATTTATTCATCCTTTGGTGGCAAAGGAAAAAACGCACTTGTTTTACATTTATATGCTTGAAATTGAGTATTGTCCTCATACTTTGCTTCGAGCATAGGAATGCCCGATACATAAAGCAGCAAAAACGTAATGGCGATTGGGCTGATGATGCCCCATAAGCCATTTTGTAAGGGTAAAGTGATAATAAAAATACCCCACCAAAGCAGAACTTCGCCAAAGTAATTGGGATGTCGAGTGTATCGCCACAAACCAGTTTGCATTATGTCGTCTTTATTTTTTTTTTCTTTAATAAAGACAGATAGTTGATAATCGCCAATTGTTTCGAACGCAAAACCGATGAACCACATCATCAAACCAAGAACAGTATAGACATTAATAGACTGAGGGGTCGCCATACTTGCTAGCAAAATAGGCAAACTGATGATGAGCATCAAAAAACCTTGCAGCAAATATACTTGCAGATAGGAACGGATTAAGAAAGATTTGCCCCATTGTTCGCGCCATGTACGATAGCGAAAATCTTCTGCTTTGCCTTGAATGCGCCGAGCAATATGGATAGATAAGCGTAGTCCCCAAAGAGTAACAAGTGCGTATATCAAAGTCGCAATTGATGAATAGGGCTGTGTAAAAAAAAGATAAACACTCACTGCAATAAAGCCTGTTCCCCAACCAATGTCTGCCACATCATTCCTTTTTTGTATTAAAGAAAAAGCAAACCAAACTGTGGCATGTACGAATATGAGCAAAGCTACTTGAGTGATGGTGTGTATCATTGTTTACTAAAAAAGTTAACGATGTAAAATCCGGCAGTACTAACAATAGCTGTTAATACAGAACCCCAAGCGATGTCAATAACAACAAGGGTCATATGCCAACCTTTCAAAGTGGCGAGATTTGTTAAATCATAAGTCGCGTAAGTGAAGAAGCCAAAAAGTGCCCCTAAAATAATAGCTGAACTTAATGAGTTTTTTTCAACCGATGGTAATATAGCAAATATGAAAATACCGACAATAAAAAGAAGATAAAAAACAATGGCGGCTGTCCAGTTGACTTGTTCACTTAATAAATTGCCTAAATATTTTTTGTATAGATCCTTAGCAATAAAGCCGAGCCATGCCATATCAACGATGAAAAACACGGCAAAGGTGAGTAGATAGCTGATGAGAAGTTTTGATATTGACATTTGAATCCTTTAAAACTATTGAGTGTCAAGCTTTTTATTTGAATATGTATCACAGATTAACAAGTTTTGAACTTCGAAGGTTTAGTCTGTACTTCAAAATTCGTAAATCTTCGGTTATTATTCACTTTTTTTCAACGCCCACCCCACAAGCATCAAAGTGCCAAAACCCAAGGCATTGAGTGTGCCATGTACGGTTTGCATAAAAGGTAAGGTCAATATATCCAAAGGAATAACAGAACGCAAGGCATAGAGAAATGCTAAAATCATCGCTAAAATCAAGCAAATACCTGCCAATGACCATAATATTTTAATTGCTCTTTTTTCAAACAAACTATTTTTTATTAATACACAACCCGCCGCTATAGTAGAACTACCCATCCAAACACCTGCAATCGTTTCATAGATATGACCATAATCTGATTGAGTCAAAGAAATACCAAGTGCCGTAAAAAAGACACCGATGATAACTGATATGGTTACAATACGTGTCCATCTATTATCAGGTTTTTGGTATAAAAAAAGAATCAATGATGTAACAAGCGTAAAACCCGCATAGTGGAAATGAACACCTGTTAAAATGACTATCCAATTTGAAAAACCAAGAGGTTGGATACCAAATCGGTCAAAAAGAAGCCATATTGAACCAATAGCTAAGAAAACAAAAACGGTGGCGGTGGTGATGTACACCAAATTTTTCTCTATTTTTAATCCCCGCAAAAAAGTTTCAACACACCATGTTGCATAGGGTAAGGCAAAGATACCCGCTAAAATGCTGCGATCTAAAAGAAAACTTATAGCTAAGAACAAAACACATGGCATGTGTAAAATCAAACCTTCATCATCAATCCGAAACATTGATTGACGTTGATTAATCTGATGAAAACCAATTGGCACAAGAAATAATGCCGCAAACAAAACCAAGATGATAGCCCAAGTGGGTTGTGACGGCGTGGATTTTAAAACGACATAAACAAAAACCAAAACAGACAATTTTAGCCAAATACCCATTGGGTGTAATGGGTTAGTGAGCCAATCATACTTATTTGAGCCTGGTTTGTTCATACGTGCGATTTTTAACTTTTAGGAGCGAATCCCTAATAAATTTCTTTTGAAAATAACGTGATAAAGGATAGGTCAACCTGACAGCCCAAAAACGAGGACGTGAAAAAGCGGTCAGCGTATAATAAACGTCTCCTTGCTCATCTCTGGTAATTTGAAACAGTTCTTCACCTGATTCAACATGGTTTGGCAAAGTGCCATAAGCAAAACCATAATGACGACCATCGTCATTAACATATAAAATACGAGCTACATTGAGCCACCAAATGCCAAAAACACATGCGCACATCACAACAATATCCCCCTCAGTAAAAGTTGGATTTTGGTAATATATACGCGCCCAACCATCGGGAAACATAGCCCATTCAGACATGGCTTGCTTAGCTGCAATCCAAACGTCGTCACCATTGCCTAAGAACACTTGGTTTTTGTCGTGGTCGTATCCTTGTAATCTGCTTTTATTATACGTTAGCTCTGCGTCTTTTTGTGTGTGAATTAGCGCATCAAGTTGAGCCTGCGTGGGGAGAGAAAATTGAAATAATGAAAACATTGATAATATTTTAGCTTAAAGCAGTAGTTCTCGCTTTGCGTAAAAGATTATATAAAAAAGATAAATTAGAATAATAGCGG
>JANMJN010001172.1:0-6231 GCA_031371355.1 Saprospiraceae bacterium | reverse complement strand
TAATTATTCTGATTGTTTATTTGCCCATTTTGGCATTGGTAGGCATTGAAGGCAAGATGTTTAAACCGATGGCACAAACAGTTTCTTTTGCGATTCTGGGTGCATTTATTTTGTCGCTTACCTATGTTCCAATGATGAGTGCTTTGTTTTTAAGTAAAAAAACAGGACATGAAAATAATATTTCAGACAAAATAATCCATTTTATTCAGCGCATTTATACGCCCATACTGAGGGGGGCATTGAAAACAAAAGCATTGGTTTTAGGCATTGCTGTTGTCTTATTTATCTTGGCGATGTTTGTTTTTAATAGATTAGGCGGTGAATTTATTCCTACCTTAGAAGAAGGCGATTATGCCATTAATTTCAGGCTTATAGGCGGTAGTTCTTTAAATCAAACCATTGAAACGGCAACTAAATTGGAGAAGATTTTAAAAACAAAATTTCCAGAAGTTATAGAAGTTGTATCTAAAATTGGTTCAGGTGAAATACCAACTGACCCAATGCCACTTGAAACAGCCGATATGATTATCATTTTGAAAGATAAAAAAACGTGGACAACGACCCATAATTTTAATGAGTTATCGGAGCTGATGCTCAAAGAAATGGCGAATATTCCAGGTGTTCAATTTGAAGCGTCGCAACCCATTCAGATGCGTTTCAATGAGCTGATGACGGGCGTTAGAAGCGATGTGGCAATAAAAGTATTTGGAGATGATTTAGATAAATTGGCAACTACGGCTGATAATATCATGAATTTGATTAAAAATACTGAGGGGGCAGTGGATATGAAAGCCGAGCAAGTGGCAGGTTTACCACAAATTACAGTACGTTATAATCCAGATAAAATGGCTTTATATGGCTTGAATGTGGGCGATTTGAATAAGGTTTTACGCACAGGTTTTGCAGGTGAAGTGTCAGGAACGGTCTATGAAGGCGAAAGACGGTACGATTTAGTGGTGCGTTTGGCGAAAGATGAACGACAAGATATTTCTAATGTCAAAAATCTATTTATCAGTTTGCCAACGGGTAGTCAAATTCCTTTGGAACAAGTTGCTGATGTGACCTACGAAGACGGGCCCGCACAAGTGAGCCGTGAAGATGGTAAACGCCGCATTGTGATTGGTTTTAATGTGAGAGGTAGAGATGTTAAAAGTGTGGTTGATGAAATTCAAACCCGTTTAGATGCCAAATTGAAGTTACCCGAAGGTTATTATTTAACTTATGGTGGTCAATTCAAAAACTTGGTAGAGGCAAATAAACGACTTTCGGTTGCTGTGCCTGCCGCTTTATTGTTGATTTTTGTTTTACTATTTTTCACTTTTGGTTCTATCAAACAATCTGCGCTCATTTTTACGGCTATTCCTTTATCCGCAATTGGTGGTGTATTTGGGCTTTGGTTGCGCAATATGCCGTTCAGTATTTCGGCAGGGATTGGCTTTATTGCCTTGTTTGGCGTAGCGGTTTTAAATGGCATTGTGCTAATTGGTTATTTTAATCAATTAAAAGCTGAAGGTATGACGGATGTTTTAGAACGCATCAGAGAAGGTACAAAAGTGCGTTTGCGTCCTGTCATTATGACTGCTTCGGTGGCTTCTTTGGGATTTTTACCGATGGCGTTGAGCAATGGCGCAGGGGCAGAAGTACAAAAGCCTTTGGCAACGGTGGTAATTGGTGGTTTAATTACAGCGACTTTATTAACCTTGATTGTCTTGCCTATTTTGTATTATTTCCTTGAAAATGGTTTTAAGAAAAAGAAAAAAACAATCATTAATGCCTCAATTATCCTTGTTTTAATCCTTTTTTCTGCAAAAACAGATGCTCAAACGGCAAACCTTGATTTGCCGCAAGTGATTGAATTAGCGACTAAAAACAATCAATTATTACAAGCCAATAATTTGGACATTCAAACGGCTCAAATACTGAGGGGGGGTATTTTGACTTTGCCAAAGACAAATATTGGTGCCTCGTTAGGTCAAATAAATAGTCGTCGGTTCGATGAAAATTTCAGCATTTCACAAGACATTCCGAATCCCAATTTGATTAAAGCGAAGCGGCAATATGCGGAGCAATACGTCGGTCTCAATCAACAAAAATTGGCGATTAATAAACAGGAATTGATTTATATGATTAAACAATCGTGGTATCAAATCGGCTATTTACAAGCCTTAGATAAGGTCTTGCAAAGGGAAGACAGTGTGTTGCAACAGTTTGTAAAAATTGCCGCGCTTAAATTAAAAACAGGCGAAAGCAATATTGTTGAAAAGACAACTGCTGAAAATAAGCAACAAGAATTGCGACAAAACAGCAATCAAGTCAAGGCTTTGATAGACGTTGAAAAACTAAAATTGCAACAATGGATGAACAATACTGCTGATTTTTCAATCGCCGAAACACCGTTTTCAAGTCTTGATTTTAATGAAATAATAGACCCCGCAGTATTGAACAACAATCCGCTTTTGTTGTATGCGAAACAGCAAATCGCTCTATTAGAAGCGGAAAAGAATATTATAAAAGCTGATGCTTTGCCCGATTATAAAGTAGGTTATTTTATTCAATCTATTGCAGGTATTCAAGACGTGAACGGGCAAGCAAAAGATTACAATGCGATTCCGCGTTTTCAAGGTGTTCAATTGGGATTAAATCTGCCTTTATTTGGCAAAAGTGCTTATAAAGCTAAAAATGAGGCGATGGCGATGCACGTATTGGTGCAGCAAAAACAAAATGATTATTTGCAAACACAATTGCAAGGTCAATTAAAACAATATACTCAACAGTATAATTTTGAAAAAACCAATGTCTCGTATTACGAAAAAACGGCTTTGCCCAATACGCAATCCATCATAAGGAATGCAACAAAAGCCTATCAAGGTGGTGACATCGGCTATTTGGAATTTGCACAGGCTTTGCAAACCAATTTGGATACGCAAAAGGCGTATTTAGAGGCAATTAACAGTTTGAATAAAGCGGTTATTGCGATTCAATTTATCATCAATCAATAAAAATCTAATAATGAATAATAAGATTAAAATTTATAGCAGCATGGCTGCATTCCTAATAGCTATCAGTATCCCTTTTATGGCTTGCAATAAAAAAGCCGAAAGCACTGAAACAAAAACGACTGCTGAAGCGACTCCTAAAGCAGGGGAAGAAGCCAAAGAAGATGTCAAAGAAGTACATCTCAACGAAGCGCAATACAAAGCAACAAGTTTTGTATTGGGTGGTTTTGAAAAAAAGAATTTAAGCGAAGTCATTAATACAAATGGCTATACCAAATTGCCACCACAGAATCAAGCGCAAGTCAGCGTACCGTTGTCGGGAACGATAAAAAGCATCAAAGCGATTGAGGGTCAATACGTTAAACAAGGGCAGGTTTTGGCAACTTTGCAGAGCATGGCGTACAATAACTTGCGCTTAGAGCGTGAAAAACTCAATGAACAAGTGCAGCAATCAGAGGGTAATTTGACGTATTTGCGCCTTGAATACGCCCGTCAAAAGGAATTGAGTGAGGAGAATGTGAATGCTAAAAAGGTGTTTCAAAAAGTCAGTTCCGATGTGAATATGGAGGAAATAAAAATCAAGGCTTTACAAAGTCAAATCGCTATTTTAAGCCAAAATATAAACATTGGTGGCAATTCTGATTCGCCACTCATTAACATTACTGCACCGATTAGTGGGTACATCACGGAGGTAAATATTAACATCGGGAGTGCTGTTGAAGTTGGTAAACCGCTTTTTGTTATTGTTGACAACGCCAAAATGCACGTTGATTTATTGGTCTATGAAAAAGATTTGTACAAAGTGAAAGCAGGTCAAACGGTGCGTTTCATTCTCACGAATCAAAATGCTCAAGAACTCAAAGGGAAAATATTTAGCATCGGGCAATCCTTTAAAAATGAGACAAAATCAGTTGCCGTTCATGCCGATATAACGAATGAAAAACAAGTTTTAATATCGGGTATGTATGTCAATGCTTTGATAGATGTGGGCAGCAATGCCGTCAATGCTTTGCCGCAAGAAGCCGTTATTAAAGCCGAAGGCAGAGAATTTATTTTTATCTTGGAAGGCGAAGAAAAAGGCGAATACCATTTTCAACGCATTGAAGTGAAAACGGGCGCATCTCAATTGGGTTTTGTGCAAATCACGCCTTTACAGGATGTGAAATTTGAGAAGAATATTGTCGTCAAAGGGGCTTATTACTTGCAATCGCATCTGCAAATATCCGAAGGCGGTGGTGGTGAACATGACCATTAATTAATAAAAGTCATTCATTTATTGAGCCGATACTGAGGGGGTATCGGTTCAATTTTAAAATCAAAAAAATGCAACATCAACATATTTACGATAAAGACGGCAAACAACTGTGCTGCACTCAAGAAGAAAAAATTTACATCAATGCTGGTGCAAAAGAACTCTTAAAAGACAGTCATACTGAGGGAGATGGTCACAATCACGAAGAACACGGTGACGATGACGGACACGACCATTCGGGCGGCAGTGAAAGCACCTTTAAAATGTTTTTACCTCCCATTATCAGTCTTGTTTTGTTACTCATTGCCATTTTAATAGATAATTATGTCCCTCAAACTTGGTTTACGGGTTGGGTACGGATTGCTTGGTATCTGATTGCCTATATTCCTGTGGGTTTTCCAGTTGTCAAAGAAGCTATTCAGAGTATTGGTAAAGGTGAAATATTTTCAGAGTTTTTACTGATGAGCATTGCCACTATCGGTGCATTTGCCATTGGTGAATATCCCGAAGGCGTGGCAGTCATGCTGTTTTATGCCGTTGGTGAAGTATTTCAAACGTTAGCCGTCAAAAGAGCAAAAGCCAATATTAAAACTTTGCTCGATCAACGACCCGATGAAGTCACCATTTTAGAAAATAATCAAGCCCGAATCGTTAAAGCCGAAACCGTCAATATTGGTGCTATTATTCAGCTAAAATCGGGTGAAAAATTGGGTTTAGATGGTGAATTGTTGTCTGAAACCGCTTCTTTTAATACGGCTGCTTTGACAGGTGAAAGCAAGCCCGATACCAAAGCCAAAGGTGAAACGGTCTTGGCAGGTATGATAAATTTGAATACAGTTGCTCAAGTAAAAGTGACCACAGCTTACACCGATAGCAAATTGAGTAAAATTTTAGAATTGGTACAAAATGCTACGGCTCAAAAAGCCCCAACAGAACTATTTATCCGAAAATTTGCCAAAATATATACGCCTATTGTCGTGCTTTTGGCGGCGGCTATTTGCGTATTGCCTTCTTTTTTTGTAGATAATTATGAATTTAAAGATTGGTTATACCGCGCTTTGATTTTCTTAGTTATTTCATGCCCTTGTGCTTTGGTTATCAGTATTCCGTTGGGTTATTTTGGAGGAATTGGTGCAGCGAGTAAAAACGGTATTTTGTTTAAAGGAAGCAACTTTTTGGACATTATTGCCAATATCCAAAATGTTGTCATGGATAAAACAGGCACAATGACCGAAGGCGTTTTTAAAGTACAAGAAGTCGTCATAAAACCTGAATTTAATAAAGAGGACATATTAAAAATGGTCAACACTTTGGAAAGCCAAAGTACACACCCCGTAGCCACCGCCATTCAGCAATATGTAGGCCAAGTAGATATTTCGATACCATTAAAAAATGTAGAAGAAATATCGGGACACGGACTAAAAGCGGATGTGAATGGAAAAGAATTATTAGTTGGCAACTTTAAATTGATGGATAAATACGCTATTCCCTACGATATTGACCCCCTCAGTATTGTCTATACTTTGATAGCGATTGCTTATGATAAAAAGTTTGTGGGCTATCTGACCATCGCTGACAGCATCAAAGAAGATGCCCAAGAAACGGTTGATAGACTCAAAGCAATGGATGTAAAAACGGTCATGTTAAGTGGTGATAAAAGTTCAGTTGTCAAATTTGTAGCGGATAAATTGGGCATTACCAATGCTTTTGGCGATTTACTGCCCGAAGACAAGGTGAATAAAGTGAAAGAACTGAAAGCTAAAAATGAAACCGTAGCCTTCGTTGGCGATGGTGTAAACGATGCTCCCGTAGTCGCTTTGAGCAATGTCGGTATTGCAATGGGTGGTTTAGGCAGCGATGCCACTATTGAAACTGCTGATGTGGTTATTCAAGATGATATGCCGTCTAAAATACCTATGGCAATCAATATTGGTAAGCAAACAAAGCGTATTGTTTGGCAAAATATTACACTTGCTTTTGCTG
>JANMJN010001155.1:0-1503 GCA_031371355.1 Saprospiraceae bacterium | reverse complement strand
CCGCAATTCAGTCATTAAGTTTTGTCGCTTGGTTTCATCTTCTACACCAAGTTTTAGTTCATTGATAATCATCTGTAAACGCAAATCGTCGAAGGCAACCGATGCGTCGAAATGCTCATCCCGTTCCTCTACTGCTTTTCGAGCGACGGCGAGATTGTCTTGCAAAACTTTATCCCATGCGGCTCTGACACGTTCTAATACTGAGGGGTGTGTTTTTTCTAAAAAACCGAGCATAGCTAATCGGGCTGTATTAGGCAATTTACCTTCCATGAACCATGCTAAGCGATTGATTTTGAACAAATTATCCAAATTAACCAAACCCAATTCATCGCCGTTTTTACCATAATATTCAGCAATCAAATTGCCAAAAAACAAGGTCGTATCCCAATGTAAAACGGGTGGCACAGCACAAGCCGCAAGCCATTGCAAGAGCCGAGTATCGGTTTGACCATTTTTATAAACCGTAAATTCGGCGGTCAATTGCGCCATAATGGCTTCGCCATTCAATTTATCAGGCAAGTTAATGGGTTCATTTTCAGGGTCTTTATCGTTGCGCCAACGCCTAAAATCAGGGGCATCGAGCGCATCAAAAGTATCAGACAAAGCGGCTAAGCCTTTTAAATTGGCGGGTAAAATGCGGAATTTAGTAGCCAATTTACGTTCCATCGCGTTCCATTCCATAGGTGCTCGAGGCGTTAAAAGTACCCGTTGACGCCAAGCATCGAAAACAGAAATCCAATCCATCAACTCATGCGCCTGTGGATTCATTAACGAAGCGGCTGTACCAACAATGACCAAACGCGACGTGCCCAACCGATGCGCCAATTCATTGAGCCTAATGCCATGCCGATGCGTCTCGTTCCAACACAAACGAAAGTCGCCATCGTAAAAAAAGCGTTCAATCAATACCTCGCTGTGGTTAAGCGTGCGGTACAACAAATCAAAAACTTGTGCTCGATGGTCATTGGCATTGTGTACATCAATGAGGAACAAATATTCGTCCGCCCGCGTCGGTTGTCGGTAACGAAAAGTAGCCAATCCACCTTTAGCTATTGTCGCTTTTATGGTTCGTTTGGCATCAAAAATGAGGTGTTCTATTTCTGAACGCCGCCGCAATTGTTGTGTAAAACGATCAAAAATAGCATCAAAATTCACTTTTTGAGTGCCTTCTATCTGTATTTGCCAAATAAACGGTGCGGCAGAATTTGGTTTTCGTTCGAGGTTTGACGCGTTTTGTTCGGCTTGTTTATCTTCTTGTTTTTGTTCTTCTCTGACTTTTAAAATATAATAAATCGCTCTTAAAAAGCCTGCAATAAGCAGTAGAATCAACCATTTCCAACCCGACATATAGGCGTTTCGGAACGATAATTTTGTTTCTAATTTGGGTACTAATGTCTCGATTTTAGGTTGGTGATTATAGTTTTTTGTCGCCAAAGAATCGCTTGGTAAATTAGCGATATTTCCAACATTTTCTTGAACTTTAAAAACATAATTGAGCGTATC
>JANMJN010001131.1:0-1625 GCA_031371355.1 Saprospiraceae bacterium | reverse complement strand
GAAGTTGTGCCAACCTTTAAAGGTTTTACCATCGAAAAGCATTTTGGCTTTGGCAGATGATTGTCCGCTTTTTGCCGTATCGCAAGCGGTAAAAGCGAAAAGTAATAGTAGAAAAGATAAAGATTTCATAATTTAGATTTTATTTTTTAATCAATTGCATTGTTTCTGGATTCCACCGAATCGCCGTGTCTTGATTGTAACTATCGTTGCACAAAAGCGCCGGAGCGGCTGCTCGATACCCAAATGTCGCATCTTCAGTTACCTTTCCCTTTGTCCGAATGGCGTTGAAAAAGTTCGCAAAATGGTCATAAGGTCCGCCGAGATAGTCTTTTTCGGCTTTAAAAGTGTATTCTTCGGGCAGCAATATTTGTTTTCTATCCGACACAGGCTTACCCGCTTTTTTCATTTGTTCAATCATGAAAGGGTCGTCGCTCGACACTTCTTTGTTGCGTTTCACCGTCACGCTGTCCCAAGTAATGTCCATTGAGCCTTGACTGCCGACCAATTTCAAGTAGGTTGTGCCACTTGTACCATCAATAAAATTGCAACGCAAAGACAAATTGAAGGACGGATGCGCCTTTGATTCGGGATAATCAAATGTACCCAACAACACATCAGGGACTTCGCGCCCATCTTTCCAATAACGCAAACCACCTGCCGCATAAATCTTATTCGGTCCCATCGAATTGGTGATAAAATGCAGACTCGAAAACAAATGCACGAACAAATCGCCCGACATACCTGTACCATAATCCATATAATTGCGCCAACGGAAAAAGCGGGTTTTATCAAACGGACGTTTCGTTGTGTTGCTGATATACGTCTCCCAATCTACCGTTTCAGGTGAAGCATCGGCGGGAATGGGATATTGCCATGCGCCCGTTGGTGAATGTCTTGCCCAAAAACCTTCGGCATAATTCAAGTCACCTATCACGCCTTCTTTCAGCAATTCCCGCGCTTTTTCGTTGCCCAATGACGACACGCCTTGACTACCGACTTGAAAAACCATACCCGTTTCCTTCTGCGCTTTGATGACAGCCGACCCCTCAGTAATGGCGTGTACCATCGGCTTTTCGCAATAGACATGCTTGCCCGCCTTCATCGCATCAATCGAAATTTGTTGATGCCAATGGTCAGGTGTTGCCACAATCACCGCATCAATATCCGACCGATTGAGGATTTCTTTGTAGCTGCGGGTTGTGAATAGGTCTGCGCCCCACTTGGTTTTGGCATCTTTCAAACGTCCATCGTACAAGTCACAAGCCGCAACGATTTTTACGCCTGGCACTTTCAATGCTGTGATGGCGTCTTGCGTTCCCATACCACCCGCGCCGATTAAAGCGATATTGATATTGTCATTGGCAGCAAACCTTTGTCGGTACAGCGATTCAAAAGCGGCATATTTGTTTTCGTTAGCAAAAGCATTCGAGCCAGTCGCCATGACTGCCGAAGTCGTTGCCAATTTTTTTAAAAAGCCTCGACGCGAGGATTCATTGGTATTCTTCATAAAAATTAGATTATTGGTTAGATGTTTTTATTAAAACCTTTATTTTTTAATGAAATTTAAGCTCTTCAAGTTAGGTTACTAACTTCTACAACTTGACTTGAGAGTTTTAGAACTTCAC
>JANMJN010001113.1:0-3901 GCA_031371355.1 Saprospiraceae bacterium | reverse complement strand
CGCCTTTTTTTGCAGCCATCGCGCCCAAAGAGGTCTCGTTTTTAGGTTCAACCTTTTCATCAAGTGCGATGTTGGCTTTTGCAATAACAATAGCCTACCTTGTTATTGCGTTCACCTCACCGATATTGTCAGGTATCGCAGATTATGGTGGTAAACGTAAGCTTTTTATGCGTTTTTTTACCATGTTAGGCGCATTTGCATGTATGGCTATGTTTTTTATGGAACGCCCTGATGATTGGCAAATAGGTTTTTGGACGTATGTATTAGCCATGATTGGTTATGCAGGCGGTGTCGTTTTTAACAATGCCTACTTACCAATCATTGCCACACCCGATAAGTTTGACAGCCTTTCCGCACGTGGTTTCACCTATGGTTATATCGGTAGCACATTTCTACTCATCATAAATTTGGCAATGATATTATTTTATGACAAGCTGGGATTTCCAGACAAGGGTATTCCGACACGCATAGCGTTTATACTGGTGGGCGCATGGTGGTTAGGTTTTTCTCAAATCAC
Organism: Saprospiraceae bacterium; assembly: GCA_031371355.1. GTDB lineage: Bacteria > Bacteroidota > Bacteroidia > Chitinophagales > Saprospiraceae > JAAFJT01. The sequence goes on along the minus strand of JANMJN010001113.1, from coordinate 3,384 downwards.
TTTCAATCGGATGCCGAAAGATGCGAATACCCCCCTCCGTATCAATTCTGTTTCAAGGGGTATCGGCGAATTAATGAAGGTTTGGCAAACTGTTAAGACCGATTTTAACCTCAAACGCTACCTTGCCAGTTTCTTTTTCTTTGATTCAGGTGTTCAAACCATGGTTTTTCTCGCTACTGTTTTTGCATCAAAAGAATTAAAGATGGAACTAACAGAACTCATCACCCTCGTTTTAGTCATACAAATCGTAGCAGCTGCGGGTGCTTATATTTTTGCAAAAGTTTCGGAAAACAAGGGCAATAAATTTGCACTCGTTATTATGTTGTGCATCTGGATTTTTATTACATTTTTAGCTTTTTTCATCCACAGTAAAGAGGCTTTTTATGCACTTGGTGGCTTGCTCGGCTTCGTTCAAGGCGGAATTCAGAGCCTTGCGCGAGCGACTTATGCCAAATTGATGCCTGTTGGTACGAAGGACACGACTTCTTTTTATAGTTTTTATGACCTTACTGATAAAATTGCTGTCATCATGGGCACTTTTGTTTTCGGGTCAATTGACCAAATCATAGGCATTCGTTACAGCGTACTGGCGATGGGCATTTTATTTGTCATCGGTATTTTATTAATATTGCCTGTAAAAATACCACGTACTCAAGCAGGGTAGATTTTAGGATTTTTTAGAAAAAAGATTTTAGAGCATGTTCTTTAAAACACAAGATATTTCATTGATTTTCAAAGAGATAGATGTCAAACTGACCATCATTGAGAACATCGATGAATTGTTTGATAACCTCATTCAGAAAGGCGACAATCATCCCGATGTCGTTGATGAGCGCATACCTTATTGGGCTGAACTTTGGGCTTCTGCTTTGGCAATGAGTTGGTATTTGGTTGAAAATCAACATCTTATCACCCCCTCAGTATCTGTAACAGAAATGGGTTGCGGCTTGGGTTTACCTTCTATTATGGCTGGAAAATTAGGTGCAGAAGTTTGCCTAACAGACTACGAAACGGACGCTTTGGATTTTGCAAAAATGAACTGGGAACAAAATTTACCCGATAAAAAAGCCCGATTTGAATTGTTAGATTGGCGAAATCCTGACCCCTCCCTATCCGCCGACCTTTTATTGGCTTCCGATGTGGCTTATGAAAAACGAGCGTTTGAACCGCTTCTGACGGCTTTTAACACCTTATTGAGACCTAACGGAACGATTTTGATAACTGAACCCAATCGTCCAGTGTCAACAGCCTTCTTTTCCAATCTTTATACTGTGGGGTATAAAGTGAAGAAAGAACAACGCTCGATTGAACTTAAAGAGCATATGTTTTCTGTCAATATCTATGAGGTAAAAAGAGTAGAAAAGTTATTTGCCATTGATAAGATTAATGGCAAATAATCTTTGATTATCAACTGGTTATCTCCAATAGTAACCGTAACTCCGTCGCATCTTTCGCCTTCATTTTACCACTTAATATCAAGCGTAACTCTCTTCTACGTGCCGCAGCGTCATACTGTTCGGTTTCTTCCTTCGACAGGGCAATAACCGGTGGTACGTCCTTCGGTTTTCCATCGTCATCATTGAGGGCAACAAAAGTGAGATAGGCATGATTGCAACGGCGCGGGTTGCCGCCTTTCATATCAGAAGCAAAAACCTCGACAAAAATTTCGATTGAAGTATTAAAAGCCCTTGTCACAACGGCTTCTAAGGTCACAATATCGCCTTTTGAAATCGGTTTTTGAAATGAGACATGGTCAACTGAAACGGTGACCACCTGCGATTGACAGTGCTTACCTGCACAAATTGCCGCCACAATATCCATCCATTTCATCAAATTGCCGCCCATGAGATTGCCCATTGGGTTGGTATCGTTGGGCATGACCATTTCGGTCATAATGGTTTTGGATTCGCTAATTTTTTTTCCTTGAATCATAAATGTGTTACGTGTTGTTCGAGTTGTGTTATGGTGTTTGTGAAATACCTGATTTTTCTTAAACGTTTGATTATAAAAGCATTACAATTAATTTAGTAAATACTGAGGGGGCTCACCGAATCATGACACCTTTCCTGTCTAAAAACGGTATCATCGTAAAATGCGATCTGTCAATAGCACCTACAACAAACACATATTTTTTGTCATAAAGTTGACCATCGTATGAAAAACTCACCCAATACTCATGCGATAGCCAAAACAATTCCTTAGGTATGGGTTCAACTTGTATCAATTGCATAGGACCAACTTCTTCAAAGAAATGACGCAATGTCGTCGTTTGACGCTTTTCGCCCGTTTCGTCTTCGCCATAGCCGCGCGAAACGACCATGACGTTGCGAATTGCTTCTTCTTTAAAATTGATGAGGAAACACTCCCACAATTCATCATCGCCATAGGCGGGTGGCACAACGACCATTGCCATATCTTCAACTTTTAATTCTGGAATATCTTTTTTCATAACTGATTTTTTGTGACCACAGATGCTACTGATTCGACTGATTCACACTGTTTTTTTTAGTTCCTTGCTGAATGACGAAACAGAAAATCAGTGAAAATCTGTCGAATCCGTCCAATCAGTGGTCTATTTAAACAAATTCAAACCCAAAAACGTCTATAAAATGCCTTTTGAGTTTATCTTTTACTTCATTAACGTCAATTATTCTGCCAAGTTCAAACGCCAAAGAGGTAACTGTTTTATCGGCGTCGTCAATACCACAAGGAATAATATTGTTGTAGTAATCCAAATCGGTATTGACATTGAAAGCAAAGCCGTGCATCGTTACCCAACGGCTTAAATGCACGCCAATGGCGCAAATTTTGCGCTTTTTATCCGTTTTTACTGTTGAGGTGCGAAATTCCGATTCTATCGGGAAGGGGTTGTTCCCTTCAACCCAAACACCTGTGTATTCTTTAATACGATATCCTGTCAATCCATATTCGGCTATCGTGCGAATAATGACCTCTTCGAGCGCACGCACGTAACGATGCACATCGGTGAAAAAACATTCCATATCAAAAATAGGGTAGCCTGTAATTTGCCCTTCGCCGTGATAGGTGATGTCGCCTCCGCGATTGATTTTGAAAAATTCAATATTTTGCTCAGTTAGCTGGTCTTCATTCAACAATAGATGGCTAACTGAACCGCTTTTCCCTAATGTATAGACGTGATTGTGTTCGCAAAATAGCAAATAGCTCTGTTGTTCAGAAATCAAATTTTCAGTAAAAGATACGGATGCAGAAGGCACTTCATCGTTGTTGGAGACCTCTAAGTTTTTGATAATCAACTTTTTATCAATGACTTGCTTCAAAATTTGAAACTGATAGTCCCATGCTGTATGGTAAGAGATTCGACCTAAATCTTGAAAAATGACTTTGGGCAGCATTTTATTTTTT
>JANMJN010001061.1:0-3605 GCA_031371355.1 Saprospiraceae bacterium | reverse complement strand
GATATTCGGGGTTCGGTTTTGGGTAGAACGATTAACTACGAATTTACGAATACCGAGTATCCGAATCACGAATACCCGAATCACGAATAACAAATAACGAAAAATGGCAAAACTTAAATTAGCAGACCAAAGCCGCGGGCTCGATGAACTACTCGGCAGTTCCGATTCCGTAACGGATATTGTAAAGGAGTTGACTCATACCATAGTCGCCATTCCGCTTGACCAAATTGAAGTCAATCCTTGGCAGCCGCGTAAAGATTTTGATGAGAACGCCCTGCAGGAATTGAGCGACTCCATCAAAATTTATGGACTGATTCAGCCCATTACGTTGAGGCGTTTGGCGACCAACCAATTTCAATTGATTTCAGGTGAACGCCGTTTGCAAGCGGCTCACAGGGCTGGTTTGAAGGCTATTCCCGCTTATATTCGTATAGCGAATGATCAAGAAATGCTTGAAATGGCATTGGTTGAAAACCTTTTACGTGAGGATTTGAACGCCATTGAGGTTGCCATAACCTATCAACGTTTGAAAGAAGAGTTCGGCTTGACTGATGAACAATTGGGTAAAAGAGTGGATAAAAACCGCTCAACCGTAACGAATATGTTGCGTTTGCTGAAATTACCGCCCAATTTGCAAGAGAGTATCAAAGAAAAACGCATCTCAACAGGTCATGCCAAAGTTTTGGTCGGCATCAAAGACATCGCTTTGCAATTGGCTTTGCATGAACGCATCGTGAGAGATAGATTGAGTGTGCGTGAATTAGAAGATATTGTCGCCAATTACACGACAGCAAAAGCGAAAGCGAAAAAAAAGCCCCCCTCAGTACCCGATGCTTACAAACTCGTCGTGGACAATTTGAGTGGTTTTTTTGGTTCAAAAATTCAGTTCAAACGTAAACCAACAGGTGCAGGTCAAATTGTCGTTAACTTTAAAAATGACGACGACCTAAATCGTATTTTAGACCTTATTGAAGAAAATAAATAGCTGATAATGGGTAATGGAAAATGGATAATGGATAATGGATAATGGATAATGGATAATGGATAAATTTTACAATATTTTCCATTATCCATTTTCCATTATCATCTATAATAAAATCGTTGCTTGGCGTTGAGTGAAGCAACGATTTTTCATTTTTAATCGTTTTGGACAACATGAAAAAAATACTTTTAGTTAACGGGTTTTTATTATTGTTTTTACATTTGGGCTTTACCCAAAATACTGATATTCAATCAGTTAAGTCCGATACGACCCCCTCAGTAAAAAAGGTTGTTAGAGATAAAAAGTACAGCTCTACGGATAGTTTTCCTGTACCTAAACGGGCGGCTATTTGGTCAATACTGCCTGGTGGCGGTCAAATTTATAACAAAAAATGGTGGTATATAAAATTGCCTATTGTTTATGGCGCATTAGGTACGACCATTTATTTGACCTCTTTTAATAAACAATTGTATCGTGAATATAAAGAAGCAGACTATAATTTTCGCAATTCGAAAGACCCTTTAAACCCAGATACAGGAAACCCCCGAATATCCGCTAAATTGACAAGTGCAACACGTCTGCGTGAAATCCGAGACGTTTACTTCAAACGCACCCAACAGATGTACATACTGACGGGTGTGACCTACCTTTTGGCGGCTGCTGAAGCCTTTACATCAGCCCATTTGGCCCATTTCGACGTAAATGATGATTTGAGTTTTCGCATAAAACCTTCTTTTGAGCCGGTTTCAGCTTCGGGTAATGCTTTTGGTTTAGGTATTCAGTTGAAGTTTTAAGCGTATCTTTTCCCTAAATTTATCGTCTAATCGATACAACTTTTAGATTTCCAAAATCGTTTTTTTTTAATATAATTATGGTTTAACTTAAAAACGCAAGTTCAAATATGAAAAAATTCATTTCTGTTTTCTACATCATTTTAGTGACACTGACCGTCACATTTTCTCAAAATAGCCAAAAAGAATCACCCAATTCTGACGATATTGGCAACCAAATGGCACAGATGCAAAAGCAATTAGCTGAACAAATGAAAAAAATGTTTGGCAATGGCAACGACAGCGATTCTACAGAAAACTTTGGTTTTTCTTTAAAAAACATGCCTTTTCAGATGGATACAAGCATGATGCAGTCATTTGGTATGATGTTCGACGGAAAAAATTGGCATAACTTATCGCCTAACGGTGATACAACTTTGAACGAATCTTTACGTGGATTTCAAGGACAAATGCCCGATTTTGGCAAAGGTTTTAACCTTGATGACATGTTAAAAGGTTTTGGTAGCATGTTTAAAGATGGTTTTCCGATGTCGCCAAATACCGATGGTATGCCGCTTATTCAACCTTACGACAAACAACGCAAAGGCGATGAACCTAAGAAAAAAGGAAAATACAAGACGGAATCCTTGTGATTCGGTATTCGGATATTCGGTACTCGGTATTCGGATACCGAATAACCAATTTTCATTTTTTTTTGAAAGTTTTACAACAATTAGATACTCATTTACATTATATTATTGAACTTTGTAGTCGCAGAATTACTGAATCATATCGTAACTCAATTTTTTCTATGCAAGACATCATCAAAAAAGCACATCTTATCATTTATCGCATTCGGCAACGCGGCTTAGAAGTGTTCCTTGTCAATCACGACCTTGAAGGCGACGATTGGCATTTGCCGCATGCCCCCCTCAGTAAAATGAACGCGGATGCCATTCAATTAGACCCCGTTGAAAAAGATGGCGAACAGTTTCAAGCAATAGCAGTAGAGGGCGATTGGCACGACATTCCTTCGCTCAAAGGTTTGATAAAACAAGATATGCGTTTGGTGTCTGACAAAGTTTTCAATGAGTTGGAAAAGCATGGGACTTACTTTGCCGTGAAAGATGCTTTCAAAAAAGTATTGCCACAACAATATGCTTTTTTGAAAGAATTAAAAGAAGTGATTTCAGAAAAAAATTCAGTAAAAGACTTGTAGTCAATTATTTATAAATTTTATTGTTCAATAATTTATATTAAACAACAAAGCGTAATGAAGTTTCGATTTCATTACGCTTTGTTGTTTAATATAAATTATTTTGAATTTACGATGCTACATATTTTTTCATTGCTTCCGCAATTTTTCTATCATTCGACAAACGTGGCACTTTATTTTGTCCCCCTAATTTGCCTTCTGATTTCATGTAATCCCTAAAAGCATCCCGTTTCATAGAGCGAATAATGAGTGGACGAAGGATGTTACCCGTTATCAAATCATCATAGTAGATATTTTGTTTTGTCATGGCTTTATCTACTTTTTGCTCAAATTCAAGCATATTTGTAGGCAAATTATCAAATTCGATGAACCATTCGTGATATGCCAAACCTCCATCCGTCGGCATAACTTGCGGCGCAACGTGAAATTCGACAATGCGTACCCCCTCAGTATTTGCGACCGTAAGAAAGGCTTCTTCGACCTCCTTACCGATTACATGCTCGCCAAAAGCTGAAATAAAATGCTTTATGAGCCCTGTTACGAGAATACGATAAGGGGTTTTAGAGACAAATTCAACCGTATCACCGATACTATACCCCCAAAGCCCTGCATTATTGTTGATAATAAGCGCATAATT